>JAJZSS010000378.1 GCA_021849525.1 Chloroflexota bacterium | reverse complement strand
GGCCAGCTTGAGGGCGGCCGCGGCAATTTCCAGGGGTTCAAAGCCCTGCTCTACCAGGCTTTCCACCAGCTCGCGCTCGCGCTTGTAGCGGCCGCGCTGCAGCCAGACATTGACGCTCGCCAGCAGTTTTTGCTCACGCTGGCTGCGAATGTCTTCCTCGGTGGGGATGGTCGCCCGGGTCAATTTCTGGCGGGTGAAGCTTTCGATATTAAACAACATGCGTTTCTCGAAGCGCGCCACCAGGGTGATGGCGATGCCGGTCTTACCGGCCCGGGCGGTACGCCCGACTCGATGGACATACAGCTCCGGGTCATCCGGCAGGTCATAATTGAAGACATGCGAGATATCATCGATATCCAGGCCGCGGGCGGCAACGTCCGTTGCTACCAGCACGCTGATCTGCCCCAGGCGGAAGCTGTTCAGGGTGCGCTCGCGCGCTTCCTGGTTCAGGTCGCCGTTGAGGGCTGCGGCAGGATAGCCGCGCCCGCTCAGCTCGCCGGCCAGCTCGCTGCTCGCCTGGCGAGTGCGCACAAAGATCAAGGCGCTCTTTACTTCTTCCATTTCAAACAGGCGGGTGAGGGCGGCGGTTTTCTCGTGCTGGGAGACAAAATAGACGCGATGTTCGATACCTGCCCCGGTGATCTGCTCGCGCTGGATGGTGACCGATTTCGGCTCCTTCAAATAACGGGCTGCCAGGCTGCGGATGGCAGGCGGCAGGGTGGCTGAAAAGAGGGCTGTCTGGCGCTCAACGGGGGTCTGGCTGAGGATCGATTCAATGGCCTCAGAAAAGCCCATGCTGAGCATTTCATCCGCTTCATCCAGTACCACCATGCGCAGCTGGTCGAGGTGCAGGACGCCTTTCTCCATCAGGTCCATCAGCCGGCCCGGCGTGCCAACCACAATATCCGCGCCGCGCTTGAGCCCGCCAATCTGTGGGCCGTATGCCGCCCCACCGTAGACTGCCAGGACGCGCGCTCCGGAGAACTGCCCGTAATCGGCGATCGAGCCTGCCACCTGCAAGGCCAGCTCGCGGGTAGGGGTAAGCACCAGTGCCTGCACCGCGCCGTGGCCCGGGAGCAGGTTGTGCAGCATGGGCAGCGCAAAGGCAGCCGTTTTACCGGTGCCGGTCTGCGCCTGGCCGATCACATCATCACCAACGAGTAAATGGGGGATTACTGCGGTCTGGATGGGGGTAGGTTCGGTATAGCCGCATTGGGCTATCGCCTGCACCAGCGAAGGGTGCAGGTTAAACAAATCAAAACTGGTCGTCATCAAAACTCCTGGTTCCTGGCTGTTTTGACGACTCCGATCCCTATCCGTACATCCGTTGAGCTTTACCGACGGAGGCTTTCCTTGCGGAACAGACCTCCACACAATAAAAAACCCGGCGTTTTCCGCCAGGATTCCTGGCAACTACTGCCAGGTGTCCTGGCAACTTCCGCCAGGATTCCGGCGATTCGCCGGCACTTTCGGAACATCAAAACGAGCAATATTAGATTATCCGGCAGCAACTGCGCCGGGCGAGCAATTTTACCACATTTGACCGCAGGTCAAGACCGAATATCGTAAGAAAAATGTTAATCCTGCTCCAGCCGGCTGGCAAAGGCTGCAGCCCGGCTGCGCACGGAAGTAGCATCCGGCAGCGCCAGGACCTCATCCGCCAACGCCTGGGCAGCGGCCAGCTCCAGGTGGCTCAGCAGGCGCTTGATGCGCGGGATACCGGAGGCGGTCATGCTCAGCTCGCGCACACCCAGACCCACCAGGATGGCGGTCGCCGCGGGATCGCCGGCCAGCTCACCGCACACCCCCACCCACTTGCCAGTCTGGGCTGCAACTTTACACACCTTAAGGATCAGCTTAAGCACCGCCGGGTGCAGGGCGTCTGCCAGGTAAGCCAGCGCCGGGCTGCCGCGCTCGGCTGCCAGGGTGTACTGGGTGAGGTCGTTGGTGCCGATGGAGAAGAAGTCGACCTCGGCCGCCAGGGTCTTGGCCAGGATGGCTGCCGAAGGGATTTCGACCATAATGCCGGTCTCGACCGGCCAGCAGTGCGGCACACCCTCGGCGGTTAAATCTTCGTGGGCCTGGAGCAGCGCTGCTTTGGCCTGGCGGACCTCGCTGAGATTGGCGACCATGGGGAACATAATCCGGAAGTTGGCTTCCAGCCCGGCGCGCAGGATGGCGCGCAGCTGGGGCTGGAAAAGCTCTGGCTTGAGCAGCGAGACTCGGATGGCGCGCACACCCAGAAATGGATTGGCTTCGGCAGCCAGCCCGGCATAGGGCAGCTCTTTATCGCCCCCGGCGTCCAGCGTCCGTACGATCACCGGGCGCGGCGCCAGGCGCGAGCCGATATCTTTAAGCACCTGGGTCTGCTCAGCCTCGCTGGGCGGGGTCTGCCGGGTTAGAAATAGGAATTCGGTGCGCAGCAAGCCCACCCCTTCGGCGCCATTTTTCAGAGCAGACTGAGCATCCTGCACCGAGCCAATATTGGCGACCACTTCAATGCGTGTGCCGTCGGCGGTATAGGCCAGGGCCTGGCTGGTGCGCAGCAGCTCCTGGCGGCGGTCCAGCCAGGCTTTGCGCTGGCTGGTCAGCTCAGCCTGGACATCCGGTGAGGGTGCAACCCAGACCAGTCCGTGGCTGCCATCCAGGCCCAGCAGCGTCCCATCGGGTTGGTTCAAGAGCGCTGGATCGATCCCGGAGACTGCCGGGATACCCAGGGCGCGGGCCAGGATGGCGCTGTGCGAGGTGGGTCCGCCGCCGACGGTTGCCAGCCCCAGTACCTTCTCCATATCCAGCTGGGAGGTCTCGGTGGGCGTGACATCCTGCGCCAGAAGGATAACCGGGCTTCGCAGATCGATCTTCCCGGCCTGCTTCCGGGCGAGGGCAAATAAGATCTGCCGGGCGACATCGAGGACGTCCGTGCCGCGCTGCTGCAGGTAGGGATCGGGTAAAGCGCGATAACTGGCGGCAGTTTCCTCGGCGATCTGGCTCCAGGCATACGCCGCGTTCTGCCCGCTGCGAATCAAAGTGTGCACGGCGGTCAGGGTCTCCGGGTCCTGCAGGATCAGGCGATGGGCGTCGAAAATGGCAGCCTGCTCCTCGCCGGCGCTGGCGTGCACCTGGCTTTTCTGCTGGCGGATCGCCTCGGCAGTACTGGCCAGGGCTGCATCCAGCTTCGCCAGCTCGGCGTCGATATCCTCAGCCGGCTCCTGCGAGACCGGCGGGGCGACCGGTTTATACACCAGCAGCGGTCCCAGGGCAAAGCCCTCAGCGATCGGAATCGCGGCCTGCCCGCTGCCCACCTTAACCACAGGCGCA
>JAJZSS010000377.1 GCA_021849525.1 Chloroflexota bacterium | reverse complement strand
AACTGCCTTCAACCATCAATATCCGCCAGCGGTCTTGCGGTGGGCGATCTGGAAAACCACGGCTTTCCGTACCATCCGGAGAATAAACTGCCAGATCCACCCCATTGTAAACCACACTGCTCGTCCCCGGCGCCTGGCCGTGCACCCGCTCCCACCAGGACTGCGAAAAATGGCTTTGATAAACAATATGCTGGGCAACCCGGGTGCGGATCAATTCCAGCAGCCAGTTGCCGTATTCGGCGCGTAAATAGTGGCGCAAACCGGTCTTTCGTTGGCGGTGGATCCAGTTCATTCCATCCAGGCGCTGGACAATACGCGCTCCACGCCGCCGCGCTTGAATGAAGCTGGTTATCTGGCGCGTGCCGCCGATGATCAATGCCGCTGAATAGGATCGATCTGCCGGATCGTAGGTCACCTCAATCCCGCGCCATTCCAGGGCGCCAGCCAGGCGCGCCTGGAAAGAGACCATGCCCCCCACGCCCTGCAGGCGCGGCGCCAGGCAGATCCGCAGCGGTGGTTTACTCACGCCTGACTGCCCTCGCCGGTAAAATCACCGGGGCGCGGGCGCGCGCCCACCCGGCGGGCCGGGACGCCTGCCCAGATTTCCCATTCACCGGTGGATTCCAGCAGCACTGCGTTGGCGCCAACCACAGTCCCCTGCCCGACATGCAAGACACCCTGCTTGCCCAGGATGCGTGATCCTGGCGCTAAAATGGCGTCATCCTCAATCACGACCCCTTCAAAAGCCGATTGCTGCATCGGCAGGTAAATATCCGCCCGACCTACAGTCACCCCCGGATAAATCTTCACCCGCGCCCCGATCACCGCCCGGGAATGGATCACCACCCCGAAACCGCCGTGCTCCAGGGTGCAGCCCTCCCCAACCGGCACGCTGCGGGGAATCTCAGCCCCCACCAGCTTCAACAGGTAATAAGCCAGCTTACCAAAGATCGGGTTTTGGCGGGCATAGACCAGCCGGGTGTAGCCATCCATCAGGTGCTCAGATATCCGTGGAATGATTTAATATCGCCCGCACAATCCGCCCGGCAGCTTTGCCATCCCCATACGGGTTAACAGCCTGAGCCATGGCGCGGTGCGCCTCGACATCGTCCAGCAAGCGGCGGGATTCGCGCAGGATCGTTTCGGTATCGGTGCCTACCAGGCGCACCGTGCCGGCTTCAACCCCTTCCGGGCGCTCGGTGACCCGGCGCATGACCAGCACCGGCACACCCAATCCGGGGGCTTCTTCCTGCAGGCCGCCCGAATCGGTCAAAAGCAGGGTCGTTTGTTTCAGCAGGTGGACCATGGGGAAATAATCCAGCGGTGGAAGCAGGGTGATGTTGGGTACCTCGCCCAGTAAACGCCTGACCGGTTCCTGGACATTGGGATTGAGATGCACCGGGTAAATCAGATGGATCTCCTCCGGGCCGTAGCTCTCCGCCAGGCAGCGTAAAGCAGCGCAGATATCTTCCAGCGGCTGGCCAAAATTTTCACGCCGGTGGGCAGTCACCAAAACCAGACGTGGACCGGGAGGCTGCACACGATCGGTAGCCGGCCGGCGAAATGGCTCCGGGATTCCCAGGCTGGCCAGATAATCCAGAAAACCTGCGTTGACAGGCAGGCGCGCCACCGCCTGCAAAGCATCGATGACGGTGTTGCCCGTTACGCTGATGTTCGCGTCGGGTATACCTTCGTTGAGCAGGTTCTGGCGAGACTGCTGGGTGGGTGCAAAATGGAGGTCGGCCGTCACACTGGCCACCCGGCGATTGATTTCCTCCGGGAACGGCTGCCATTTATCCCCGGTGCGCAAGCCGGCTTCCACATGCCCGACCCGGATGCGCCGGTAATATGCCGCCAGGGTTGCCGCCATCACGGTGGTAGTATCCCCCTGCACCAACACCCAGTGTGGCTGAGTTTCCGCCAATACCGGATCAAGACCTTCAAAAACGGCGGCGGTCAGCTGAGCCAGACTCTGGTCCGGGCGCATCAGGTTTAAGTCGTAATCGGGAATGATGCGAAAGAGATTCAACACCTGATCCAGCATCTGGCGGTGCTGAGCGGTAACGCAGACCAGCGACTCGATGCCGGGCGTTTGCTCCAGAACGCGCACCACCGGAGCCATCTTGATCGCTTCCGGGCGAGTGCCGAAGATAGAGAGGACACGCATCGCTTTCATCAGATCTCCCTTCCGACACCCAGCCGTGACAGCTTAAAACCTGCTGATTCCCAGTCTTTGCCGGCCCACCCGTTAACAGTATCCACCAGCAGGCGGGCGGGAGTACGGCGCAGCAGGTCTTCAGGCTGGAGCTCGCGCAGGGGTGTGTGGCTTACCAGCAGGGCTACCAGCTCAGCGCCTGCCAGGGCGTCTTCCAGCGAAGGAACACTGTGCACGCCAGCGATTTTAGCGTCCAGCTTAAAGGGCTCAAATGCCAGCACTCGGGCGCCTGCCCGGGTGAGCAGATGGATCACCTCAACGGCTGGGCTTTCCCGTAAATCATCGACATCCGGTTTGTAAGCCAACCCCAGGATGGCAATCCGGCGCCCTTCCAGGCTGCCAAGCTGTTCCCGGATCAGATCCACCACGACCTGCGGCTGGTGATCGTTCACCTGGCGGGCTGTGCGGATCAGGGGAGTCAGGTCCGGAGCAGCTTCCACCAGGAACCAGGGATCGACGCTGATGCAGTGCCCGCCCACGCCGGGTCCCGGCTTAAGGATTTTCACCCGCGGATGGCGGTTGGCAATGCCAATCGCCTCCCACACATCAACTCCAAACCGGTTTGCCAGCCTGGCAAATTCGTTGGCGATGGCGATGTTCACATCCCGGGAGGTGTTTTCCATCAATTTGACCATCTCAGCCGTGGTCGCGTTGGTAAGGATGATCTCACCGCGCACAAATAAGCTGTATAGATCTCGCCCGGCTTCGGCAGATGTGCGGTCAACGCCGCCGATTACCCGTGCATTTTCGATCAGTTCGCGCAGGATCTGCCCGGGCAGCACTCGCTCCGGTGAATAGGCCAGCAAAAAGCCCTGATCCGGCTGAGCAGCGCCGGCCTTCAGCCCACTCTTTTCGAGAATAGGAACCAGCATATCAACCGTTGTACGCGGCGGTGAGGTCGATTCCAGTACCACCAGATTACCCGGGCGCAGGTAAGGGACAATAGACTCTGCAGCCGCGATCACCGAGCGCATATCGGCGCGTTTATCATCGTAAAAAGGGGTCGGTACGGCGATGATGAAGGCATCTGCCGGCTCTGGCTGCTGGTTGATGGTCAGGTTACCCGATCCCAGCGCGGCTTGAACCAGCGAACAGCAAAAAAGCCAAATG
>JAJZSS010000376.1 GCA_021849525.1 Chloroflexota bacterium | reverse complement strand
GCCGGCCTGGCAGAACACCCTCAGGCGGTAGGTCAGGTGTACAATATCGGGACGACCGAAGAGATTACAATCGATGCGCTGGCAGCGCGGGTCATCCAGCTCAGCGGCAGCCGTTCACCGATCCAGCACGTGCCTTACGATGAAGCCTATGCCCCGGGTTTCGAGGACATGGCCCGCCGTGTGCCCAATATCCACAAGCTCCAGGTGCTGCTGGGCTACCAGCCGGCGTATAATCTGGACCAAACTTTACAGCGGGTGATCGATTTCGAGCGCCAGCGCAAGGAAGCACATCTTGATGATTGATTACCTGACCTGGGACAGCCAGTTCTTTGAGCGCCATATTGGGCGGCTGCCTAACCCACCCCAAACGCCGGAAGGTTGGAACGCGGTCGATCAGTCGGCCCGCATCCAGGCTCTGGACTGTGTTTACCTGCTGCTCGATATCGCTGATTCCGCGTCTATCGCAGGTGCGGAGGCTGCCGGCTTCAATCTGGTGGACCTGCGCTACACCCTGAGCCGGGAGATTCCGGGGAATCAACTCAACGCCCCGGTGCTGCCCGCAGGCGCCAGCCTGCGCCAGGCAGCCCCGGCGGACTCAAGCGCCCTGCAGGCGATTGCCCGCCAGGTCCATACCGATACCCGCTTTTTCAGCGACCCGCACTTCGACCCGGCGCGCAGCGCGGAGATGTACGCGGTCTGGATCGCCAGCTATCTGGAAGAAGTCCAATATGTGAGCGTATGGCTGGCAGAGCTGCTGGGCGAAACCGTGGGATACCTCACCTGCCGGATCACCGGCGAGCTGGGGCGAATTGGGCTGGTGGGGCTGGCGCCGCAGGCGCGCGGCCTGGGGCTGGGCACAGCTCTGCTGGCAGCCGGGGTCGAATGGTTTGCCCAACAGGGCGCAACCCATGTCGAAGTTGTCACCCAGGGGCGCAACCTGCCCGCCCAGCGCCTGTACCAGCGCGGCAGCTTTCACAGTGCCCGGCTGCAGCTGTGGTTCCACAAATGGTACACCTCACCTGACCCCGAATGAGCGCTGCGTATCGCATTCCCTTTAATAAACCCACCCTGACCGGCTGTGAGACCGATTACATCACCCAGGCGGTGGCTTCCGGGCAGATCTCCGGGGATGGCAGCTTCACCCGCCGCTGCCACGCCATCCTGGAGCAGGAGACCGGGGCGCGCAAAGCCCTGCTGACCACCTCTTGCACCCATGCCCTGGAGATGGCAGCCCTGCTGCTCAACCTGGGACCTGAGGACGAAGTAATTGTCCCCTCCTTTACCTTCGTCTCCACGGTTAATGCCTTTGCTTTACGCGGGGCGCGCCCTGTGTTCGCCGACATCCGCCCGGATACGCTGAACCTCGATGAATGCCGGCTGGAAGAGCTGATCACCCGGCGCACGCGAGCAATCTGGGTCGTGCATTATGCCGGGGTGGGCTGCGAGATGGACACCATCCAGGAGATTGCCGATCGCTACGGGCTGGTGGTGGTGGAGGATAATGCTCACGGGCTGTTTGGCGCTTACCACGGGCGCAAGCTGGGCAGCCTGGGCAGCCTGGCGACGCAAAGCTTCCATGAGACCAAAAATATTACCTGCGGCGAGGGTGGGGCGCTGCTAATCAACGACTCGGCACTGGTCGAACGGGCGGAGATCATCCGCGAGAAAGGCACCGACCGCAGCCGCTTCTTCCGCGGCCAGGTGGATAAATATACCTGGGTAGATATCGGCTCCAGCTACCTGCCTTCGGAGGTGCTGGCTGCCTTCCTGTATGCCCAGCTCGAGAACCGTGAAAGTATCCAGGCTCGCCGCCAGGAGATCTGGCAGAACTACCAGGCCGGGCTGGAGAGCTGGGCGGCGAAGAATGGAGTGAGCCAGCCGGTGATCCCGAAGCACTGCGAGCAGCCGTATCATATGTACTACCTGCTCCTGCCCGATCTGGAGAGCCGCACCCGGCTGATCACTCATCTGAAGGACCGCGGTATATTAGCCGTCTTTCATTACCTGCCCCTGCACCTTTCGCGCATGGGGCGCCTGTACGGCGGCCAACCTGGGGACTGCCCTGTGACCGAACATGTCAGTGACCGCCTGCTGCGCCTGCCGTTTTTCAACAGCCTGACCATTGCAGACCAAGCCGAAGTGATGGCTGCCATCCACGAATTTCACGTCTAAACAGCGTCGCCTAAAGACTCACCCGCCTTTAAGCCTGCTAAAAGCAAGCCGGCGTCTGTTATGTTAGAATGACCCAATTCGCCAACAATTTTAAGGAGGAAACCATGCCTGTACGCAGAGCTGAAGCTGTCTGGAATGGCATTTTACGGGATGGTAACGGTACGATGACCACCGGCAGTGGGGGTTGTGAAGGCCCCTTTTCTTACAGCACGCGCTGGGAAGATGCCCCCGGGAGCAACCCGGAGGAGCTGCTCGGCGCCGCCCATGCCGGATGTTTCTCGATGGCCCTCACCAGCGCTCTGGAGAGAGCCGGCTTCCAATCAAAACGCATCCACACCGATGCCATGGTCCACCTGGGTAAAGTGGATGGTAAATCGCGCATCACTCTGATCGAGCTGATCTGCGAGGGGAATGTGCCTGGGATCAGCCCCGAGCAATTCCAGGAGATCGCCGAGGCTACCAAGACCGGCTGCCCGGTCTCTGCCGCTCTGGCCGCAACGCCGATCGAGTTGAAAGCCAGGTTGGTGGAATAAGGGAACTAACCTTCCCTTTACTACGTCTGGTAGGGAGCATTAAACCGCCGGACGGAAGTGTGTATGAACGATCGCAACTTAGACAATTTTTTACCTCCCATCCCACCGCCAGACGAGGGCGATACCAACCCTCACCCGGCGCTGGGCGCGCCGCGCAGCGGGATGGAATCTACCCAGGCTTTTCCGGCAGACAACCAGCCCATACCTCCGGGATTTCAAAGACCGGCGGCTGGTATAAGTAATGCCGGTCAGCCTGGGAAAACCCGCAGCCCAGGCACCCCTGGCGATGCCCAGCGGCCAGCCTCGCCGCCCCACCCGGCTGCCAGAGCCAAGACCCCATCAAAATCCCCACCCACCGGGAAAGAACCGGCTGCCTGGATTGTTTTTTTCCGCCGGAACTGGCAGTGGCTGCTGCTGGGCGTGCTGGCACTCAGCACGGTGGTTGTCCTTGGCCTGGTTTCCGGTTACTTCTCGGCCCAGGCAGCGCTCGACAGCCAGCGCGCCGGTCAGGCAGCCCTGGACCTGGGCGAGCAGTACAACCTGGCCCTGGCCGATCTGCAGGACGGGCGCTACCAGGTTGCCCAGCAGCGTTTTGAGTTCATCCTGAAACAGGACTCCGGAT
>JAJZSS010000375.1 GCA_021849525.1 Chloroflexota bacterium | reverse complement strand
CATTCCAGGCCTGTTGGGCATTGGGAGGCAGCTTCTCCAGCACAGCCGATAAATATTTGCGGCTTAACATGAATTGGGATAAAGCCTGGAGGGCGCGGCGCACGTCTGGCGCATTCAGCTCCATCCCCCAAAGCTGGGCAATAATGCGGAGATGCCCCAGGTCTTTTCCCTGCAGGCTTTGCACCAGGTTCGGCATGGCGATTTAATACTTGGATTTCAATTCTGCCACCGGTAAGACAATCTGCCCTTCTTGTGGATCGCCAACCAGCATAATCGCATCGGGATGCAAGGCCGCCTGCCAGGCCGTGTAAGCTGCGGCCAGCGCATCCAATTCGGGGGCAGAGAAAAGCTGCTCGGTGGGCAGTACGCCGCGCAGCAGCTTGTGGCGGGTGATTTCTTCAAAAAAGCGCATCGGATCAGAGACTTTCAAGCGTAGATCGTGCAGCACCATTTGACGCTGTAAGCGGCCTTCTAAAGAATATTTCGGGAAAGGGGTGACACCCAGTAAAGCGGTAAAAGTCGCGAACGGGTACGCTTCGAGCACCTGGCAGGCCGCATCGCGATCCGGGTACAACTGGTAGCCAAGCTGCTGGAGGCCGCTGAACAGGTTGAAGCTCATTTGCATCCAGTTCGGAGCTTTTTCAGCCTGGTCGGGGATCTGAGGTACGCTGATCCGCCGCTGGCGAAGCTGATATTCCGCCAGTCGAAAATCTACCCAGCGCCCGGGGCGGGGCGGCGGATTCAGGCTCTGGCGAATCTCGGGGCGGGTCATCACATTCTGGTTTGGCTGGCGTGGCCCACAGACTCCCACCACCGCGGCGCGCTGCCCGGCGCTGAATGCCAGCATATCGTCCAGCCGACCCTGCCCCAACGCCAGCAGGTTTAATTCACTGTCCAGGGCAGCATAAACAAAAGGCCTCTGTCCCGCAGATGGGTCGATTCCAAGAAAGGTTGTCTGTGAAAAGAGCATATTGGCCCCAAGGCTGTTCAGGTTCGCGTGCCGGGTAGCCATCAGCCAGCCGCCCGGCTTGCCGGCGCACCCTCAGTTTAGCTCAAAATCTGCCAGGCTGCAACAGCAAAATGGTGACCAGTGTCACGGCTGGAAGCATACACCTGTCTTTGACTGGTATCGAAGCCTGGACTATACTATACTTATCCTGTATCAAACCAATCCACGCAGATAAACAAGGAGGCACTGCAAATGACCGAATCTTTCAAATTGACCTATGCCACCATGTTCACCCCCCCAGAAGAGCTGCACACCCAGTTCGACAAAGCCCTGGCAGCCCACAAGGCCAGGCTCGGGCAGGAATATGGGATGTTGATCGACGGTAAGGATGTTTTTGCACCCGAAAAGTTTGAAGACCGCTCGCCCACCAATACCGACGTCGTCCTGGGTATCTTCCAGAAAGGCAGCGAGACGGATGCCCAGGCAGCCCTGGCAGCTGCCCGCAGAGCCTTCCCACTGTGGAGCCATATGAAATGGGAGGACCGGGTTGCCCTGGTGCGCAAAGCTGCCGATGAAATCGACCGGCGGATTTATGAGATCGGTGCGGCAATGGCGATGGAAGTAGGCAAGAACCGCATGGAAGCGCTCGGGGATGTTGCTGAAACAGCCGATTTGATCCGCTATTCCTGTACCCAGATGGAAAAGAACAACGGGTATCTGGTGGAAATGGGCCGCGATCCCCTGGTGGGCTATACCTCTACCAACTACTCCATCCTGCGCCCTTACGGCGTCTGGCTGGTTATCAGCCCCTTCAACTTCCCGGGTGCGCTGACCGGCGGTCCAACCGGTGCAGCCCTCGTCGCCGGCAATACGGTGGTCATGAAACCTGCCACCGATACTCCATGGACCGTCCGCTTGCTGGCGGAATGCTTCCGCGCAGCCGGATTGCCTGATGGTGTTTTCAACTATGTGACCGGTCCCGGGCGCACCCTGGGCCAGGCTTTGATCGACAGCCCGGAGGTGGACGGCGTCACCTTTACCGGCTCTTTCGATGTTGGGATGGGGATCTATCGCTCGTTTGCCAATGGCAAGTTCGTACGCCCCATCATCCTCGAATTGGGTGGCAAGAATCCAACCATCGTCTCGCGCCATGCAGACCTGGAACGGGCAGCCACCGGCATCATCCGCTCGGCCTTCGGCCTGCAGGGTCAGAAGTGCTCCGCCTGCTCACGGGTCTATATTGAAGACGCGGTCTATGATACCCTGGTGCCCAGGCTGGTCGAGCTGACCAACAAGCTGGCAATCGGCGATCCGACGGATCGCAGCGTCTATTTGGGTCCGGTGGTCAATAAAAGTTCCTACCAGGATTTCAAAGATTTCACTGAAGAGCTTTCCCAGGCCGGGACAATCCTCACCGGCGGGAAGGTGCTGACCCAGGGCGAATACGCCAAAGGTTATTTCTGCCAGCCCACCCTGGTAGCCGACCTGCCCCTGACCCACCGGCTGTGGAAACACGAGATGTTCCTGCCGATCACCACCCTGGCGCGGGTCAACAGCCTGGACGAAGCCATGCAGCACGCCAACGATGTGAACTACGGGCTCACCGCCGGCTTCTTTGGCAGCAAAGAAGAAACCAGATGGTTCTTCGATAATATCGAAGCCGGGGTGACCTATGCCAATCGTCCGCAGGGCGCGACGACCGGCGCCTGGCCGGGATTCCAACCCTTCGGCGGCTGGAAAGGCTCAGGATCGTCTGGCAAGAACGGCGGCGGTCTATATTACCTGCCGCTGTACATGCACGAACAGATCTGGACCACGGTCGAATAATCATCCTATGACCTGCGCTGGCTGAGAAATTCAGCCAGCGCAGGTTTTTTACCTGTTCGCCCTGACGGTGGGGATTCTCGCATGCGATCACAAATCGGTCTGTTTTTCGTGATGATCGGGTTGATCCTGATGGTGATTTTTTTGGGATCAGACCTGGCGAGCAACCCTGCATTTGAATATTTTTGCTTTGGAGTCTTGATCATCCTGGGGGGCATTGCCCTGATCTGGAAGGGATACACGCCACCACCCCCCAGCCGGCGTTTTCGTATGCTCCGCAAGCGCGAGCAGGAAAAAGCAGAAGATCGGCTGAAAGATCGCGACAACGTCTAACCAACGAAATATGGCAAGAACTGTGGAAATCCTATGACTGGGAAACTAATTTCACTGAAGGAAGCTGTTGCACAGCATATCCAGGACGGCGATAGCCTCTACCTGGCGGGCTTCACCCACCCAGGGGGCGTCGGCGGCGTGAGCGGTCAGCGTGAGCAGCAGGGTCGCGGCGAGGGCGAGCTTGTGCATGACGGGTCTCCTTCAGGCAACGGTCTGGTAATACAGA
>JAJZSS010000374.1 GCA_021849525.1 Chloroflexota bacterium | reverse complement strand
CTTTTCTGGCAATCCTGTTTTTGCTGGGAATTTACCTGCAGGTCTACCTCCTGTCTGCTTTTGCACTGATGCTGGGAACGATCAGTGCTGTAGCCCGCTGGTGGGCGCGGCGCTCTCTGGGAGGCGTTAATTATCTCCGGCATCCTTTTTACCGGCGCGCTTTTCCCGGCGAGCTGATCCCCCTCACTATCGAAGCTGAGAACCGAAAATTCCTGCCCCTCTCCTGGCTGCTGGTTAAGGATTCCTGGCCGAAAGCCGTTGGCCCCCAGGAAGAGAATATCCTCGTCCCCACACACCTGCCTGATAAAGGATTATTGATCAACCTGTTCAGTTTACGCTGGTACGAACGCGCCCGGCGTCACTATCAGCTCCTGTATCGCAAGCGGGGTGTTTATCAGCTGGGTCCTGCCCGGCTGGAGAGTGGAGATTTGTTTGGTATTTTCAACCAGATCGATGAGGAAGGTCCAGTCGATCAGATCACGGTATTTCCGAAACCGCTGGCGCTTGACGAGCTGTACTTACCGGCTGGCGATCCATTCGGTGAGCGGCGCGTTCGCCGCCGGCTGCACGAAGATCCCAATCTAAGCATGGGCATTCGCGAATATCGGCCGGAAGATGATTTCCGCCGTATTCACTGGCCCGCAACCGCCCACACTGGTGAATTGCAGGTCAGAGTTCTCCAACCGGTCACCGCACAGGTCATGGCGATCTGTTTGAATGTATCCACCTTCCAGTATTACTGGCAAGGGGTTGATCCTGAGCTGCTAGAACGCCTGGTAAGTGCAGCTGCAGGGCTGGTTGAGCAAGCCTTACATACTGGCTACAGGGTGGGGATGATCTCGAATGGCTGCCTGATGTATTCCGACCAGCCTTTTCGCATTCCTCCCGGAAGGTCTCCAGATCAGCTTGGGCGTTTAATGAGCGCTCTGGCCGGGGTAACGCCTTTTGTGACCGCGCCATTCGAACGCTTGATCCTGCGCGAGGCCAACAAATTACCTCCCGGAACACTGATGTTGATCTTAACCAGCGTTATCAGCCAGGAATTGCGGGAAGCACTGGTGCAGCTGAAGCGTCATGGACGGCATGTCAGTATCATCGCCTATTCCACCAAGGCTCCTTTACCCATATCTGGGATTCGGATGCATCATATCCCATACGAGGCTTAGGATGATTGATCAGGCGGTCGGGATAGGCGGCAAGCACCGTACGAAAGTTAAGCTTTGGACAGAGCTGGCAGCCGCGCTGTTGATCCTCGTGGAGGTAAGCTGGCTGGCGCCCTGGTACCTGGGGGTGATTGAAATCAGCTACACGGCTGGCAATTTACGCGCCTTCCTTGTGCTGGGCGGTAATATGCTCGCAGCGTACCTGCTAACTCGCCTGGCTGAAAACCTGCACCTGAAACGCAGTATCCGCCAAATTCTGGTAGTCAGTTTATTTTTGGCGAATATGGCCCTGGCTGCGCGTTTATTGCTGGATCCCACAACTCCAGACCTCCTGATCGGTCTGATCCATCTTGATCCCGGACCGGTCCTCGTAGTATTGGCGGGGGCATGGTTGTGGTGGCGGGGTATCAGTCTGGCTCAGGAACAGATCAGCCCGCGGGTCGCCTGGGGTCGATTTTGGTTCGGGATCTGGATGCTGGTCGCTTATCTATTACTGATCACCCGGGTCACTCGCATTCAACCCACCATCATCCCTTTCCTGATCTTTTTAGGGAGTGGTCTGCTGGCCTTAATCGTCTCTCGGGTTGCTTATATCGGCCAGTATTATGGCTCTCAGCGTAATCCCTTTGGACGCAGCTGGATCGCATCGATCAGCGCTACCGTCAGCTTTAGCATTCTTCTGGCAGGCTTGTTCGCCAGTCTACTGACCGGTCAATTTAAACCTGTACTGGCTCAGCTAAGCGGTGTTCTACGCTGGCTCGTGGCGGGAATACTCTTCCTGGCGTCTATCCCAGGGTTAATACTGGCGTATGTCCTCTCGCCCCTGATTGAGGCCTTTCAGGAGTTATTTCAACGCTCCACAACCCCAACGCCGGATACAATCCCCAACCTGATCCTGACGCCGGTTGCCCAGCCCGGAATCCCCGAAGTTGTTGAACCTGCCCGTCTGCCTCCCTGGGCAATCACATTGATTTTTTGGGCGCTGGTGCTGGTCGTCACGCTGATCATCCTGAGCCGGGCGCGCAATCAAATTCGCTGGAGTGGGACTCAAGAGCTGACAGACCCGGAAGCATTATTAGGAAAGAATGAATTATGGCGGAAATTACGCCAGGTTGCTCGCCAGCAGCTTGATGAAACCGGAAACCGGTTCCGGAAACTGCGCTCCAGCCGCGCCTACCAGGCAGCCTATATCCGCCGCATTTACGCAGAGCTGCTGGATTTTATGGAAGTGCTGGGAAAACCGCGCCCGGCAGGTATCACTCCATTGGAGTATCTACCTGTTCTTCAAGAGCTGCTGCCAGATGTGTATGCTGATCTGGATTTGATCACCCAGGTTTATGTTCGCGTCCGTTATGGCGAATTACCTGAGACGGAACATGAAATTAATCGGCTCACTCAGGCCTGGCAGCGGGTTGCCACCGAAGGAGAACGTCAGAAAAAACTGGTCCAGGCGCGTAAAAATAATCGTTTGGACGACCAACCCTCCAATCAGATCAGGGAAAAGAACATAACCTGAATCTTCACTTCCCAAAAATCTGACGTAATACTTCGCGCCGGTCTACCACCCATAAATACAGGTCCGTTACCGTTCTCCCAGGAAATTGATCCAGGATACCCTGTTCACCGATTACTTCTATGATCGGCTGATAGACGTTGTCGCACCAGGAGACGGCGGCATCGATATAAGGTGCTTCTGCCTTTCGTTGTTCACCCAGATACCAGCGATGAACCCCGATATGCTCGAGTAGTACATCATATTGTCCGGGAATCGTTGTTTCAATTTGAACCTGGGGTCTGAGCTGGTCTAGATGGGTCTTCTCATAGAACACCGCCCGATCCTGTTCCAATATCAGTTTGCCTAGCCAGTCTGTCCGGTTCAAAACGTTGACCAGACGTTTAACTGCCGGCAACGGATAGTCCACTTTTAAATGCCGGGCGGCTTCTTCACGGGCGTTTAACTCTTCCCCCGACTGGACTTCTCGCCCACTGACTTTGAATGCTGCGCGTAAGTAACCCTGATATTCACTGATCCAGAGGTATAAATCCGTCTCGGTCGATCCTGGAAATGATTTAAGCAATCCCTGCTCACGGATCACCTGCACAACGGGTAAATAGATATACTCATACCAGGATTCCACTGCTTCATCCATCGGAACCGGAGCATTCCGCCGCTCCCCCATATACCAGATC
>JAJZSS010000373.1 GCA_021849525.1 Chloroflexota bacterium | reverse complement strand
ATTCTTCACCCCCGACCAGCTCACTCCCGAGACGCCCAACACCTTCACCAGCGAAAGCCGCGCCAAATCCGCCACCCTCACCTGGGCCGAGGTCAGCGATCCGAAAGGGTATGTGATGTTCGACGTCTCCAACCGTGGCACCCTCAAGCTGGTCTCCAGGCTCGAAAAGCTGGACGAGCGCGATGAGTGGGTCCAGGATACCGAAAAGATCGCGGTCGGCGCCGGAGTCGCCCCATGAAACAACCCTACTTCTCCACTTTCCAGCTCATCCTGCTGGCTTTCTTTGCCGGGCTGGTCGTCGTCGCCAAGATCTCGCTCAAGCTCCCCCTCCAGCTGCCCGGTCACTCCGGCCTGTTCTGGATGGCGATCATCATCGTTGCCAGCCAGGTGGTGCCCAGGCCCGGCGCTGCCAGCCTGGTGGGGCTCACCTCCGGCATCCTCGCCGCCTTCCTCGGCATGGGCGACCTGGGAGCGCTCAACACCTTCTTTTCTTACCTCGCCGTGGGCGTGTTCACCGACCTGGCGCTGTTCATCCTGCGCTCGCCCGAAAATCTGGTCAATGCTGCCCTGATCGGCATGCTCGGTCACCTGGGCAAATTCCTGGTCAAATGGCTCTTTGGCATCGGCGCCGGAGCCCCGGTCGGCTTTCTCGCCACCGGGCTGGCCTGGTCCTTCGTCGGCTACGTCGTCTGGGGCGCCCTGGGCGGCCTGCTCGGCGCCCTCACCCTCAAAGCCCTGCGCAAAGCCGGCTTCTTTGCTTATTTAATGGAAAAACGCTGATTCCCTCTTATGAAAACCGGGTTTTTTCTTGAAAACCCGGTTTCTCATCACAAATCCATCCTCCCCCACTGCATACCGAGTTTTTTCTTGATAACCCGGTTTCTTTTCACCGCTCCGACTGTCCATTTTTCTGGTTGGCGTTGTTCAAGACCGTACAGGTTTCCACATTCTCGTTGCCCCTCCGGACTGCCATCCAGCGCCGGGCTTTCGCCCCTTCAGATATTCTTAAAACCTGTACGGTCTGCCCCAATCCTCTCCAGACCCGGGAATCTCCAACACCCCAGGGGTCTTGGAGACCCCTGGGGTCTAAATTTCTCTGTGCCCTTTGCGGCTCTGCGAGAGAATCTCCGCCTCCCCTATGGGCTTACCACCAGCGGTCCTGCATTCCCGATCGCCAGCGCCGGCGGCTGCGAGAAGCACACCAGGTAAACCAACCCCTCCTCGACCGTGGTCGTATAGCTTGCCTGCTCGCCCGGATCGAGCTCCTTCAGCAGCTGCGTATGCGCCCACCCAGGCGGATAATCCAGCGCCGTGGATGCCATCAGATCCAGCATATCCTTGCCCTCATTCAGGGTAAACAGCGCCACCGCGTATTTTTCCTGCTCCTGCTCAGCAACATGCACATTCACCTTCACTTCCCCTGCCTTCAAAGCCGCCGGGTTGTCTGTGACGCAGGTTCCCCCATCGATAGTCACCTTTATCTCCGAGACCGGTTCACTTTCCAGGATCGGGGTAGGCTCAGGCGGTATGGCCGCATTTATCGCCGGCTTGAATTCATCCAGTGCATCCTGTGTGATCATCGAGCCATAGGTCACGATCTTTCCGTCCTGAATCTCGTAAACATCGATGAAGTCATTCGGTGCCACCCCCAGCTGGCGGGTGAAATCCAGCCAGGTCTGGGCTTTAGCGACCACGTTATTTCCATATACGCCTGTGATGTCTACTTTCCACTCGAAATTATCGCTCACGCAGTATTCCCACATCGGGCGCAGCGCCTCCCCGCCCCGGTAGAATTCCAACCCCGTGGGCGGCATACCCATGAAGTAGCTCAAGGCATCTTCACTGAAATACGCCAGCGAGCCGTCCACATCCCCGGCGTTCAATTTCGCCGCCATTTCCAAAATAATCTTTGCATTTGGGTCATCCGCCGGGTTGGCCGGCGTTGGCGTGGGCGGAACCTGCGTCGGCGGGGGCGGAGTGGCCGGAGCGGCGCAGCCCGCTATTACAAACAGCATTCCAATCACAGCCACGAGACAAACTCGGGTTTTCATGTCTTTTTCTCCTTTTTTTCCAATCCAAAAGCTCCGTTATTCCAGGAATGTCCACCACCCTCATTTCCATCACCTTTCTCGCCCTCGGTAGCGGTGAAGCAGTGCGTTGAGTGCCAGCAGTTGAGTTTCTTACCCGCTTCGCCCTGATTTGTGGACAATCTCTGTTTAGAGATTACCGGACTTCGCCCCCCAAAATTTGACATTTTTTGACAGATTCATCCTTTTTTCCAAAATTCATCTATACTATTAACAACTCGGGGTCATTTCTTTTGTTGATCAAAACAACAGGAGTTCCCATGCCGGCCAGAAGCGTTCTGCTTGCTCTTGATCGCTTTACCACCTTCGGCGACCTGCTTAAATACCTCCGCCGCCGCGCCGGTCTCACCCAACGTGAGCTTTCCATCGCCGTCAATTACTCAGACGCCCAGATCTCCCGCCTGGAGCAGAACGAGCGCCTGCCCGACCTGGCCACCCTGGCGGCGCGCTTCCTGCCCGTCCTCGATCTCGAAGACCAGCCCCTGGCAGCCGAGCGCCTGCTGGAGCTGGCCGCCAGCATGCGCCGGGAGGACGCCCCGGCGGTCGGCCTGCCCCCCTACAAGGGTTTGCAGTACTTCGACGAGCAGGATGCCGAGCTGTTTTTTGGCCGCGAAGCCCTCACCGCCCACCTGGTCCGGCGCCTGGCCGGGCAGCTGCAGGCAGACCAGCGTTTCCTGGCCATCATCGGGGCTTCTGGCAGCGGCAAATCCTCCCTGGTGCGTGCCGGCCTGATCCCTGCCCTGCGCTGGCAGCCGCCCTCCTCCGCCTGGCCGGTAGTCCTGCTCACCCCCACCGCCCACCCCCTGGAAGCGCTGGCTGCCAGGCTAAGCCGCGAGCGCATCCCCGGCCTGCTGCCCGCGCCGATGGTTGCATCTCTGGCCGGCTCGCCGCAAGCCCTGGCCGAAATCCAGCAGGAGCTGGCCCGCTCAGCCGGCGCAGCCCACACCATCCTGGTCGTCGACCAGTTCGAAGAGGTCTTCACCCTGTGCCGCAGCCCTGCCCAGCAGGCTGCCTTTGTCGATAACCTGATCCAGGCTGCCCAGGCGCCGGGCGGCGTGGCGTTGATTGTCATTGTCCTGCGCGCCGACTTTTACGCCCACTGCGCCCGCTTCAATCCCCTGCGCCAGGCGCTCGCCAGCCACCAGGAATATATCGGCCCCATGACCGCAGATGAATTACGCTGTGCCATCGAACAGCCGGCCCATCGCGCCCACTGGGAGCTGGAGCCCGGGCTGGCCGATCTCATGCTCCACGATGTCGGCGCCGATGCCG
>JAJZSS010000372.1 GCA_021849525.1 Chloroflexota bacterium | reverse complement strand
GGGTAGAATAATCACCCATTACCTCGGCGTGATATTCCAATGGGAAGAGGTGATTTTGCAGGGCTGCATTGATTTCGGTTGCAACAGCCTGTGCATCGCGTGCTGCTACAGTGAAATTCACATCCATGTACGGCGACACAGCTTCGCGTTTGATCACGGTTGGAGATGCCACCATACGAACATCCGCCAGTTCACCCAGGCGCACCTGTCCACCAGATGGCGTATCGATCAGCAAATTGCGGATATCGGAAATGCTGTCACGTGTCTCTGGTGTGCTCCAGACGACCACATCAAATATTTTCTGTTCTTCGAAGAGGCTACCCACTTGAATGCCTGAGAACAGAGAAGCAGCGGTGCGGCGCACATCACCCGGTTTTATGCCATATTGTTGAGCAACAGGGAGATTGACCTCAATTTCTATCGTTGGTTCAACCGCCGGATAGACAACGTGAGCATCAGAAACGCCTTCTATAGAGGCTATTAAAGATTGAAGTTTTTCCGCTTCACTGCGCAATACATCCTGTTCCTCGCCAAAAACCCGCAGGGTCCTTGTCTCAGAGGTTGTAAAATGCGGTTGGTTCAATACCTGATCAGTATAGGTATGGACATCCATCTTTACGCCAGTGTAACCGCTGGCAAGATCCTGAATTGCGCCTACCGTAGAAGTGTAATTGTCATCAGAAGCAATCTGCACCCAGAGTTGAGCTGAATTGATCCCGACCACCTGATCGCCAAAGACGGCCCGGCCGACGTGAGCGCCAACATTTAGAACTCCTGGGATGCTGCGGAGGTCGCTGCTGACCAGCGACACAATGCGATTCATTGCCTGGTGCGATGTTCCGGGTGTGGCCTCCAGGCTCACCTGCATATAAGGCTCTCGCATGGTAGGCAGCTCTTGGGCGTAACCGAATAAGGGGACGGATACAGCCATGCCCAGAACCAGGATGATTGCAATCGCAAAGATTGCATTTGGTTTAGAGAGACTGCGCAAAATGAACCGGCTGTAGCTATTCGTGATCCATACTGATATGGGTGAATAACGTTTCACTGGTTGATTATTCGCGAAGAAGATTAAACTAAAGGCTGGGACGATGATGAGCCCCGCCACCAGGGCTGCCAGGACAGCCATTAAATAAGATATTGCAGTCGCCTGGAATAAGGATCCGGTTACTCCCCCTATGAAGAAGATGGGAACCACCAAGAGCAACATGATTAGAGTTGAAAAGATGGTTGAACCGTGAACCTCAGTCAGGCTCTCACGAACCACCTCGCCCGTGCTGAGCGGTTCTTCCATATTCCTGTTTTGAACCAGGCGGCGCACGATGATATCGCTTTCAACTACCGCCTCATCGATAAGGATACCAAGCGCAACCACAAGACCAGCCAATACCATAGCATTGAGGGTTTCGCCGCGCAGATACAACACATATAGCGCCGCAACCAAGGAAAAGGCAATGGACACCAAACCAACCAGCACTGCTCGCCAACTATAAAGAAACAGACCCAGCAGCACGAGGATTAGTATCGCTGCAATAACCAAAGTTTGGGTAAGGTTGGCGATCGCCATTTCAATAAAGGTTGCCGGTCGGAAAATACTGGCATCAAAGTCAATTGCCGTGAAACCAGGCCGTATCAAGTCGAGCGCTCTTTCCACATCCCGGGTAACTTGCAGCGTATTCGTTCCAGGTAATTTTTCGATCACCAACATTAAATTGGGATTGTCGTTAACCACGGCATCACCGATTAACGGCTGGTGATCCTCGACGACATTGGCGATATCCGAAAGCAATAACGACTTTGTGCCTTCGATGGGCACCTGCGCTAATTCTTCCGCTGAAGTAATAGGCAGCACGTGCCAAATACTCAGACGTTGATTGGGGGTATCGATAAAACCACCGGTTCCCGGAGTGGATGCTTCCAGGTAGCTGAGGGAAGACACCCAGAGTGCATTGCCGGTCGTTTCCACCACCTGTTCGAGGGTGACATTCCGCGCACTCAATCGATCTGGATCAACCTGGACTTGCAACTGACGGTCGCGGTTACCCCATACGGAAACATGCGCCACTCCCGGAACACCCATCAGGCGCGGGGCGATCGTCCATCGGGCCAGGACTGACATCTGAATTAATGACAATTCAGAGGATGATAACCCGACGATCATAAATCGACTGGCCGTGGATAACGGCTGGATCATGGTTGGCGGTTTGGAAACATGCGGCAAGCCTACAGCTGCCTGCGACAACCGCTCCGCCACCATTTGCCGTGCCTGGAAAAGATCAGTGCCCGGCTCAAAATATATCAGCACGCTCGATAGTCCCGGCACCGATTCGGAACGGATGACATCCAGCCAGGCCACGCCCGCGAGCAAATCCTGCTCCATTGGCATGGTGATCATTTGCTCGACTTCTTTAGCCGAAAGCCCCAGAGCCTCAGTTTGTATCTCGACATAAGGAGGTGAGATTTCCGGCATCATATCAACCGGCATCTTCGCCATTTGATTAATGCCAAAAACAAGCAAAACCGCTGCGATGATAACGACTAGGAAGCGGAAACTAATACTTGAGTTAATAATTCCACGCATCATAGGTTCACCTCCTGGAGTGGTCAGACCTTGCCGTATATCAAATTTCGGGTTAATGGCCGCGATAGAAAGCTTAATCCCGCTGAACGATTGCTTCGCCCTGTATTACCCTGATCAGATCGTCGATGTAATTAACTGCCCGGTTTTGTTTTTCATAAATCTGGATCTGACTTTCCCTCAGGCTAACAACGAGAATACGAATCTGAGGTTGGGATTCCAAAAAGGTTAACATCGTACTAATTCTGGATTTACCCAGACAGGCATCAATGATGACTACCTCGGGCTGATAACGGTCGATTTCGGTTTGCAGGTGCTTTTTATTTTTATAGACCGTACTCTCCACATCGAAACGCTCTTCCTCGTGCAGCAGGCTGATTAACCCGGCTACCAAGATGGACCTGCTTTGAACGATGAGGATGCGCATCTCTAACTCCTGATCGGTCGATTACGGCTTTCCCCATCTTAGCCAATCTCGGGCTGGCAGGCTATCCTCTTTTATGGTTCTAAAGAATGGGAAAAGGACTATATGAAAAGGCTGAATTCACGCAAAGGACTAGTCATTCAAAGGATTCAAATAACAACAAAGGGGCTGTCCGAAAAGCGGGCGAGCATGGAAACCCGCCCGGAAGGAGAGGACACGGACAAACTAAAGCTCATCCTACAAATTTCTTCTAATTGGGATTGTCGAAGGGCATTTATGGTAGCGTAAGCTTTTAGCTTGCGCAGGCCGAAGGCCTCATTTGAGCCGGCAGTTGGAGAGTTCTGGACAAGCTAAAGCCTATCCTACAA
>JAJZSS010000371.1 GCA_021849525.1 Chloroflexota bacterium | reverse complement strand
ATAATCTTGGTCTCTTCACCTTCTGCAAATACGATTCGTTTCTTTGCTGGGCAGGATTGGGCCTTGTGCAAGATATAATGGCGAACTTGCTCGCCCATACCGAAGCGAAAGGCTAATTGCTCACGGTATTCATCCAGATTGAGATGCCGTCGGGCAACGCCAGTTTCCATCGCGGCCTGGGCGACTGCCGGGGATTCCCAGAGCAGGACGCGTGGATCGAGGGGTTTGGGGATGATGTAATCACGTCCAAACTTCAGGCTCTCCAGACCATAGGCGCGTAGGACGCTATCCGGGACGTCCTCTTTAGCCAGGAGGGCAAGCGCCCGAGATGCGGCAACCTTCATTTCCTCGTTGATGGCACGGGCCCGGACATCCAGCGCACCACGGAAGATGTAGGGGAATCCGAGGACGTTATTGATCTGATTGGGATAATCTGACCGTCCGGTGGCGACAATCGCATCCGGCCGGGCAGCGCGGGCTAATTCATATTTGATTTCTGGGTCTGGATTCGCCATGGCGAAAATTAGCGGATTTTCTGCCATCGTTTTGACCATGGATTCCGTCAGGATATCTGCTATCGACAATCCATAGAACACATCGGCTCCCCGGACTGCATCAGCAAGTGTGCGCGCATCAGTCTCGGGTGCGAAGCGTTCTTTGTACTTATTCATCCCCTCCTGGCGCCCTTGGTATACCACGCCTTTTGAGTCAACCAGCATGATATTTGAGCGGGTTACTCCCAGGCGTACCATAAGCTCGGAGCAAGAAATGGCCGCCGCGCCTGCACCAGAGACAACAATCCGGACATCGGCAATGTTTTTGCCAACGATTTCCAGACCATTGACCAGGGCAGCTCCCGAGATAATGGCAGTTCCATGCTGGTCATCATGGAATACAGGAATATCCAGCATTTCCTTGAGCGTTTCTTCGATATAAAAACATTCCGGGGCTTTGATATCTTCCAGGTTGATACCGCCAAAGGTCGGCGAGATTGCCGCGACAACGCGGATGATCTCGTCCGGATCATGGGCGTTGACTTCGATGTCAAATACATCGACGTCGGCGAATTTTTTAAATAATACGCCTTTGCCTTCCATCACAGGTTTACCAGCCAACGCGCCCCGGTCGCCCAGTCCGAGTATCGCCGTGCCATTGGAAATTACGGCTACAAGGTTGCCTTTGGAGGTGTACTCATAGGCAAGCTCCGCATCTTTTTCAATCTCAAGGACTGGGACTGCTACCCCCGGTGTGTAAGCCAGCCCTAAATCACGTTGGTTCGCCATCGGTTTGGTCGGCACAACCGATATCTTCCCCGGCCGGCCATTCAGGCGGTGATATTCAAGGGCGTCTTCACGGGTGATCTTGCTCATAATTTTTCTCCTTTCAAGCCAGTTGGAAACCAACGTAAATCCGTGATTAAAGTTTACTCTATCATCGCGCATTGGTGACGGATTGTGAAGTAGCGTTTGTCACATTCCCACAACCAATATTGGATATTTACACCCACTGGTGCACCTATTGGGGGTAATAGTGATGGATTGAGAAAATTATCAGGGGTTCCGGTGGATAAATATCTCCGAAACCCCTGTAGGAACTACTCAGCGCGGTGGCAGCCGTGGTAAAGAGCGATCGGGTCGTTGAGAGAAATCCGGCAGGCTGGGTGGATTATTCGCTAACAATCGCAAAGCCTCGCCAATCGCCCGCTCCAATTGTGCGTCGGTATTTCGCATATAATCCTGAGGGGTATTATCAATTTCAATATCCGGGTCTGTGCCGTAATTTTCAACACCCCAGCCGACGTCTTCAAACCAGAAGGAAAATTCGGGCTGGGTAGTCTGGGTGCCATCCACCAGGGAATGGCGTGGCCAGATCCCGATCACGCCACCCCAGGTACGCTTTCCAACCAATGGACCCAGCTTAAGTAATTTGAAGCTGTGACTGAAGATATCGCCATCCGATCCAGCATATTCATTGGTAAGGGCAACGATTGGCCCCATCACGGATTCAGGTGGGTAAGGGGTGGGTATTTCGCTCCACCTGGCCGTATCGTACCCCAGGCGGCGACGAGCAAGTTTTTCCAATAACAGGGGTGACACATGTCCGCCGCGATTGAATCGTAAATCAACGATTAA
This sequence comes from Chloroflexota bacterium, assembly GCA_021849525.1. Classification (GTDB taxonomy): domain Bacteria; phylum Chloroflexota; class Anaerolineae; order Anaerolineales; family UBA4823; genus JAJZSS01. The sequence goes on along the minus strand of JAJZSS010000371.1, from coordinate 1,244 downwards.
GCCCTGGCGATCGATTTCTGCCAGGTAGCCACGGTGAAATTCGGCATACCCCGGTGCGCCCATATCTGGGATGTGTAAGTATCCAATACGCCCATCCGTAGCCGTGTGGACAGCCTGCCGGTTCGCCTCTACCCACGAGCGATAACGAAGAGGCTCGTCTCTTCCCAGGACGATGACCGTGACATAGCGCAGGGTCGGGTCATCTGCGGTCCGGATCCCGAGAAAGACTTCTTCATTCGCCAGATTGACTAACGCCCGCCCTGGAGAAATTTCGGCATTGAGCTTGCGCCCATTGATCGACAGCAAAATGTCACCTTCAGACACATTGATGCCCGGTTTGAGGAGTGGTGAGTGAGCATCGTCGCTCCAGGGATCTCCGCGCATGAGGCGTGTGATCTGCCAGCCACCGCTCTCGGGATGGTAGCGATATTCGGCTCCCAGGTGTCCCTGTTGATAGCGAGGTTCCGGGCGATAATCGCCGCCAAACTCGTAGGCATGAGATGTGCCCAACTCACCTTGCATCTCCCACATCAAATCGGAGAATTCCGAGCGGCTGCTCACGCGATCGATCAGGGGTAGATAGCGATCATGCACAGCCAGCCAGTCCACCTGAGACATATCCGAGGTCCAGAATTGATCGCGCTGCAGGCGCCAGGCTTCGCGGAACATCTGGCGCCATTCAGCGCCAGGGACGATGGATACTTTAAGCCGGGTCAGATCAACCCAACCCGATTTACGGGATGGCATATTGTTCTCATCCATCGGCTTTTCGCCGGCTTTCAGCACTCGCAAGCGGTTTCGGGAGAGATATGCCAGCCAGATGCCTGAAGCAGTGACATCAAACCCTGTTACACCCGGCAGCAGCATTTCTTCTTTTTGATCCTCATAAATATAGGCATACAGATTGCCCCGGGCTGCCTTCTCATTTTCATCGCTACTATCTAATGTGCTGTCGATTGGGTAACGGGTATACAGGACTTTCCCGGTGCGTGTTCCCCGGATCTGCCGGTATCGACCTTCGGGTACAGGGAAGGCAATAATTCGATCCTGTATGCCTTCTAGATCAATCTCGATTTCACTGTTCTCATCTTTATCTTTGCCTTCTTTGCTCGCTTCGGCTGCTTCTACCGGGGTAGAATCTGGGCTCTCCTGTGCTGGGGTATCCGTGTCTGCTTTGGCTTCTTCTACTTCTTTATCGCCATCTTTCTCATCGCCATCCTCGTCATCGCTGTCTTCCTTGTTTG
>JAJZSS010000370.1 GCA_021849525.1 Chloroflexota bacterium | reverse complement strand
CAGTGGGTCTACAACAATCTCTTCAGGGACACCTACCTTCACCGCCCCAATCTCATCAATTAAACGTTCAAAGGCACTGAAATCGATTTGGGCGTAATAATCGACGGGCACACCCAGCAGCTCTTCTACAGTGTCCATGGCTAATTGTGGGCCGCCACCCGGTAAACGATTACCTTCACCCAGCTGGTAAGCAGTATTGATCCGCCCATAACCAAAACCGCCGGGGATATTTACCCACAGGTCTCGCGGAATAGAAAGCATCCCGGCTGTGCCATTCACCGGGTCGATTGTCAGCAACATCATGGAATCGGTGCGTGGCGGGCCTTCTCCCGCCAACCAATCCCGGTAATCGAGGCCCATCGTCAACACAGTCACACGCTTAGCGCCATCCCAGGGTTCTGGGGTGGGTGCTTCTGCGATTGCAGGCTGCTGGTATGCAGGAATAGAAGTTGACCCAGGTTGGGGAGTAGGAGTGGCATCTCGCACGCTGATACCCGGCAGATTGGTCATCTCCCAGGTAGATACAAAATCACGTACAGATATATAGGTGAGATAGGCAGTAATCCCAGCAGCCAGGATAAAAATTGCTAACAGGGCAATTTTTAATCCACTAATGGATTGAGGTTTATTTAAAGAGGTTTGTTCTTGATCATGATTCATAAGGTTGCCTGACATTTCCGACAATACAGCCGGAAGCGGCGCGATTATAACACGGTATAATCGTCTTCATGTCTCTCATCACTGCCAGCGACCTGGCGAAGTCTTTCGGCCCTGTAGATATATTCAGCGGAATCAGCCTGTCCATTCCTAAAGATGCCAGGATAGCAATAGTTGGCCCAAATGGGGTCGGAAAAACGACTCTGCTGCGCGTCTTGTTCGGTGTAGATGAGCCTACCAGCGGAAATATCGCCCGCTCCCGCAATTTGATACTGGGCTACCTGCCTCAAGAAGCCGTCCTGGACAGCAGCCATACTTTATGGGATGAATGCCTCAGTGCACTGGCTGACATACGGGCTTTGGAAGCTGAGTTGCGCGAGCTCGAACATCAAATGAGCGACCCGCATCAGGCCGAAGATGCCCTGGCACGCTATGGCAAGCTGCAGGTGACCTTCGAGAGTCTGGGTGGTTATACTTATGAAACCCGTATTCGCCAGATCCTCACCGGATTGGGTTTTGAGCCAGCCGATTACCAGCGCCCAATACCCCAGCTCTCGGGTGGTCAGCGCACACGCGCTGTGTTGGCTCGCCTGCTGCTTTCGGGTCCCGACCTATTAATTCTGGATGAACCGACCAACCATCTGGATATCCACGCGGTTGAATGGTTAGAAGGATATTTGAGCCAGTGGGAAGGAGCAGTCCTGATTGTTTCCCACGACCGTTATTTCCTGGACCGGGTCGTGGACCATATATGGGAAATGCGCAAAGATGGGCTGGAGACCTACCACGGTAATTACTCAGCTTACATCCAGCAACGCCAGGAGCGCTGGGATCTGCTGCAGAAGATTTACCTCTCCGAAAAAGAACGCCTGATAAAGGAGCTGGATTACGTCAAACGCAATATCGCCGGACAAAACACGACCCAGGCAAAAGGGAAACTTCGCCGCTTGAGCAGGGAGGTCGAAGCCATCCAGAGCCTGGGATTTGCCGCGCTGCAGAATAAATCCTGGGCAGAAATCAGTATCCTGGCAGATATATCTGAACATTCGATGGGAGTAGAAGAAGTCGAACGCCGGATCCACAGCCTGCGTCCACCCCAGAAACGACCGCCTCACCTGCACTTAAACCTGAAGTCGAATCTCCGATCCGGTGATCTGGTACTGCGCACTCGGAACCTGGCTATCGGCTACCCGGATGAAGGACGCCCTTTATTCACTGCGCCAGATCTGCTATTAAAACGCGGGGAATGTGCTGCAATCATCGGTCCGAATGGAGCCGGAAAGACAACTTTTCTCAAGACTTTACTGGACCAGATGCCACCGCTCTCCGGTGAAGTTATCCTGGGTGCCAGCCTCAAGATCGGCTATTTCGCCCAGGCACATGAAGGTCTTAATCCAGATAGCACACTGGTCGAGGAGATTGAAGGTGTGGCTCACCATATGCTGCTGGGTGAAATACGTGATTATCTGGCGCGATTTATGTTCTCGGGAGAAGATGTATTTAAAAAAGTAGGCGTCCTTTCTGGTGGTGAACGCGGCCGCCTGGCGCTGGCCAAATTTTCTCTGGCTCACGCCAATTTATTGTTGCTCGACGAACCGACAAACCACCTGGATATCCCCGCCCAGGAAGTGCTGCAGGAAGTATTGGATGAATTTCAGGGTACTATCCTGCTGGTTTCACATGACCGTTATCTCATTGATGTACTGGGCAGCCAGATATGGGAAATCGAGCCAGACCAGGCCGAATTGAAAGTATTCGCCGGAACGTATAGCGAATACCGGGCTATGCAGCTGGTCGAAAAAGAAAGCTCCGCTATTCAGCAGACAGCGGCCTCTCGCCAAAATCGCCTAAGCCAACCACGAACGAGCAATGAAGAACGGCGTTTGAAAAACCGTCTCAAAGAATTAGAAGAGGTTATTCACCAATTGGAAGTTGATTTAAAATTCCTGTCACAGCGGCTGGAGAAACCACCGGCTGAGCCAACAAAAGTTCAGGAATTAGGGGAGAATTATGTACGCCTGCAAGCTGAACTGGAGACGTACCTGGCTGAATGGGAAGCGCTTGGGAAGAATTTACAACCAGGAGGGGTTTAATCGGCAGCGGCACTGACCGGAACGGGCTCATCTCCATTGTAATGGCGCAACAATGGCCAGCGCTGACTAATCCAGCTGACAGCTAATATACAACCAATACCTCCGCTGACCACAGCGAAGGGCGCACCAAAAAGCTGGGCAACTCCACCGGCTTCGATCTCACCCAATTGCGGGCCACCCATAAAGAAAATCTGATTAACGCTGGTCATCCGTCCCCGTATATAATCGGGAGTCTGGAGCTGGCGGATCGTATTACGAATGATCGTGCTGACAGAATCCGCGGCTCCGATAACGATCAACGCCAGCAGTGCAGCCATTAAACTGCGTGACAAGCCAAAGGCGATCGTTGCTAATCCAAATATGACCACTGAAATTAAGAACACAGGACCTTGCCGGCGGATCGTCCAGACCTGGGAGAGGATCGTAGCTGCAATCACTGCGCCAATCGACTGGGCTGCTGATAGCCAACCATATTCGATCTCACCAACATGAAGGACATCGCGGGCAAATACTGGCATCAAGGTATTGGCAGAAGAGAAGAATGTCGCAAAGAAATCCAGCAGCATTGTCGATAGGATCACAGGATGAGAAAGGATGAACTGAATCCCTTCCCGGATTGCCAGCAAACTG
>JAJZSS010000369.1 GCA_021849525.1 Chloroflexota bacterium | reverse complement strand
TCCACCATAGCGCCGCCGGTTGCGCCCCGCCAGATTCCAGAGCGCCACAGGCAGGCTCTCACCCGACTTACGATGCCGCGCCAGCGCCCCGCGCCAGAATTCATACAGGGTCACCGACAGCACCAGCGCGCAAAGCAAGAAGGTCAGCAGGGCCGGCCAGCTGCGCATCCCCGTCGCCACCAGGACCACCGTTAACAGCACGGCAAATATCGCCGGCTTCCAGATTGCCTTACCCAGTGTCTTTGCGGTAGAGTGGCGCCAGGCAGCCAGTGGAGCTATCCCCATCAACAACAGCAGGCCCGCAAACAACGGCCCCGTCGCCCGTTCGTAGAAAGGCGGCCCAACGGTCACCTTTTGCCCGGTCACCAGCTCGGAGATCAGGGGGAAGATCACCCCCCAGAAACAGATAACCAGGATGCCCAGGAAAAGCAGGTTATTCAACAAAAATAATGCCTCCCGCGACAGGAGCGAGGTCATATGCGACTCAGACTTGAGGCTCTCCCAGCGATGTAAAAGCAGTGCCAGAGAGATAATAAAAGTAATCCCGATGAAAGCAAAAAACAACGGGCCGATTGCGCTTTGGGCGAAAGCGTGCACCGACGAAAGCACACCCGAGCGGGTCAGGAAAGTTCCAAAGATCACCAGCGAGTAGGTCAGGATGATCAGGATCATATTCCAGTGCTTGAGCATGCCGCGCTTCTCCTGGATCATCACCGAATGGAGTAGGGCTGTGCCCGTCAGCCAGGGCATAAACGCCGCGATCTCTACCGGATCCCAGGCCCAATAACCGCCCCATCCGAGCACATCATACGCCCAGCGGCTGCCCAGGATTAAACCCAGGGAGAGAAACAGCCAGGCTACCAGGGTCCACCGCCGGGTAACGCGAATCCAGCGGTCATCGGTACGCCCGGTGACCAGTGCTGCAAGCGCGAAGGCGTAGGGGATCACGAAAGATACAAACCCCAAATAAAGCATCGGAGGATGAATGATCATCCCCGGATGGCGCAACAGTGGATTCAACCCCCGCCCATCTGCCTGATAAACCAGGGTGGCATTGAGCGGCTGGAACATACCCAGCTCGATTTGCCCGCTGGGAAGCTGCCAGATGCGCTGAAAAGGATTTTCAAAGAAAATTATTAAGAGCAGGAAAAATGCCAGCGTGACCATCGCCACCAAAATCACCCAGGGTAAAAATTCATTGTCGCGATGCCACTTGCGCAGAGTCACTGCCGAGGCAAAGGCAGCCATCAGCCAGGCCCAGAAGAGCAGCGAGCCCGATTGACCACCCCACCAGGATGTGATCTTTAGATATAAAGGCATGCTGTTGCTGGTCACCGAAGCAACAAATTCGACTTCATAGTGCCCATTGACCAATAAATAAATCAACGCCAGGGCCGAGAGTGTGAGCAGCGGGAAACTGAGCAGCATGGCCAGGCGGGCGCTGCCAACCCAGTGCGAATCATTTTTCCGGGCGCCATAAATTGCGGCAAAAGACCCGTAAAGGGTCAACAAGAAGGTGATAACCAGAGCACCGTATCCAAAATTGGCAACCATAAGGACTCCCGAAGATTTCGTTTAGCTTTTTAGACAGGAAACGTCCGCTGCTCAGATATCGAGCACCAGACGCTCCCTCGGAAATTTCCGGACAGGGTAACTCGGCTGAAGCTGCGTGCTTTACGAGCCAGCCTGCTCCACCTGCTCGGGGACTGCATCTTCATACTTTGTTGGACACTTCAACAGCAGCTCATTGGCTTCAAAAACACCATCGCTGCTCATATGCCCGGTCATAATAGCCTGCGCTTCATCCCGGAGTAAATCTGGTTTAACGCCTGAGTAAACTACATTGATACGCGCCCGGTTGGGATCAACCACGGCATCGTGCAATACTTTCGCCAGGCCTCCCTGGGCTTCGATTTCGCTGTTGTCACCCGGGATATCCGCTACCTGGAAGCGCAATTCCAATTTTTGGGCGTCGTACTGGATGGTCTCTCCAATCACCGCCCCAGAAATCCGCAGCTCGCGTCCCTGGGCTTCACCGGTCTTGGTGTTAAGCTCATGGATGGTTAGAAAATACTGGGCGCTGGCCTGGGTAGAGGAGACAATTAAATATACGACCGCAGCAACGATCAACAAACCACCGATAATAAACTTTACTCGGTTGGCAGAGCCGGCTTGCGTCTTCTCTGTCACTTCCATTTGAATATTCCTCCAGGTTCGTTTGTTTTACTTAATCTGAGACGTAGTTTACCAGGGTCATTCTGTCATAGAGAGATTAATCCAACCTGAGAATCCTAGTAATATCCAATGAGAGTCGGGAGGTCAATCCATCGAAATCAATCCGGTGCGGATGGCGAAGCGGGTCAGCTCGGCAGACGAGTGGATATTGAGCTTGCTGGTGATGCGTTCGCGATGGCGGGCAACCGTCTTAGGCGAGATCCCTAATTCGTCCCCGATTTCTGCGTTCGTATAACCCTTTGCGACCAGCTGGAGCACCTGAATCTCGCGCTGGCTCAAATCCTGCAGGGCGATACTGGCCGGTGATTCGGATCCTGCCGGATGCTCGGATTTAAGCTTATCGACCAGCCGCTGATAATCTTCCAGCAGCCAGCGTGCCAGAGCCGGCTGCAGGTAGACATTTCCCTCCGCAACGGCACGGATTGCTGCGACAAGGTCCTCAACGGCAGCCTCTTTGGTCACATACCCCGCGGCTCCACTGGCCAGCATCTCAAAGAAATATTCCTTATCGGTGTGCACTGTCAGCGCCAGCACTTTCACTTGCGGGTGGCTTGTGCGCAGCTGGCGGGTGGCTTCCAGCCCATCCATCCCCGGCATGGTGATATCCATAACCATCACATCCAGATTCACCTCTCTGGCGATCTCTAATGCTTGCAAGCCGTCACTGGCTTCTCCAACCACCTCTAATCCAGGCTGTGTCTCTAAAAAAGTTTTTAAGCCCGTCCGCACAACATCATGATCGTCGACCAGTACCACCCTGATCTTACCTGCCATCACCAGCCTCCTGAAGAATACCTGCCCCGGCACCCGTGGGAGCAATTAACTCGACCGTGGTTCCCGAATCCGGCGTGCTCTGGATATTCAGCCTGCCATTAATTGAATCGGCGCGTTCTTGCATCCCAGCCAATCCCCAGCGCTGCTCAGAGGGGTTCAACGAAGGATTGAAACCAACGCCTCGATCGATCACCTGCAGGGTGACCTGTGCGCTGTCGTATGTGAGATTGACCGCCGCCTGGCTTACCTGAGCATGCCGGGCCACATTGGTCAAGGCCTCCTGCGCGATCCTGAAAATGACCGTTTCAGCCAGGTTGTCCAAACGCTGCGGATTTCCCTTAATATTGACGTTTACATCCAGGCTCAGGCGCTGGGCGCTTTCATCTGCCA
>JAJZSS010000368.1 GCA_021849525.1 Chloroflexota bacterium | reverse complement strand
TCTATTTTCGCACGATCGGATTTGCCAGCCTGCTGTGGGCAATATTGATTGCCAGTGCCGGACTGGCGCAGAACCTGTATGTTTACCTGGTGATCATGTTCCTGGGTGGGATTCCGATGCCGATCTTCAATGTGCCGGTGATGTCCTTGCTGCAAGAGATCGTTGATCCCAATATGCAGGGCCGGGTATTCGGAGTCCAGCAGATGATCGCCAGCTCGGTCATGCCGCTGGGGATGCTGATCTTTGGTCCGCTGGCCGATGTGGTTTCGGTGCAGCTATTGATGGTAATTTCAGGTGCGGGGATTGCGATTCCGGGATTGTGGATCTACTTCAAGCGCCTGCCAGTTCTGGTTCCGGCCGGGGAAGCGCATGCCGAGTACAATCCCCAGCCCGGTGATTAAGGTCAAGTAGCGTTACAGGATCGAAGTGTGAAGGAGTTTTGAGATGTACACCATGATGAAAATTTTTCAATGGAACGGCGGCGGCTCGCAGAGCAGTGTGATCGAACGGGCGGTCTCTGAGAAAGGATTGGATATCCCGGCGCTGCGGGCGGCCATGGATGGGCGGGTGATCGTCCCCGGCGATGCGGAATATGACGCAGCCCGAACAGTTTTCACCGGTGGCATTGACCGCCACCCGGCGGCAATCCTGCGCCCGAGGGATACGGCAGAAGTGGCCGCGGTGATCGCCCTGGCGCGCCAGACCGGCCTGGAGCTGGCGGTGCGCAGTGGCGGCCACAGTACGGCTGGCTTTGGCGTGAACGAGGGCGGTCTGGTGCTGGACCTGAGCAATTTGAAATCATTGGATATCAACACGCTGGGGCGCAGCGCCTGGGCAGGCAGCGGGCTGACGGCTGTGGAAGATACCCAGAAGGTGGGCGAATACGGCCTGGCGACCGGTTTTGGTGATACCGGCTCGGTGGGCATCGGCGGGATCACCCTGGGCGGTGGGATTGGCTACCTGGTGCGGAAATATGGGATGACCATCGATTCCCTGCTGGCGGCGGAGATCGTCACCGCGGATGGACAGGTGTTGATCGTGGATGAGAACAATCACCCCGATCTCTTCTGGGCGATCCGGGGAGGCGGCGGCAATTTTGGCGTGGTCACCCGCTTTAAATTCCGGCTGTACGAAGTCGGAGACATATTGGGCGGCATGTTGATCCTGCCGGCCACGGCGGATGTGATTGCAGGCGTGATGCAGGTCGCAAATGCTGCTCCCGATGAACTCTCGCTGATTGCCAATGTGATGGCAGCACCCCCGATGCCATTCATACCGCCCGAAGTGCATGGGAAAATGATCGTGATGATCCTGCTGGCGTATGCCGGCTCAGTGGAAGCCGGGCAGCGGGCAGTCTCGCCGCTCAAAGCACTGGCCGCACCGCTGGCCGATATGCTGCGCCCGATGCGCTACGCCGAGCTGTACCCGCCGGACGATGAAACGTACCACCCGACGGCAGCAGGCTGGAATATGTTCATCGACCACGTGGATCAGGCGACTGCCCAGACGATCCTCGATTTCCTCCAGAACTCAGATGCCGTCATGCGGGTGGCCCAGCTCCGGCCGCTGGGTGGGGCTATGGGGCGGGTGCCTGCTGATGCAACCGCTTTCGCCCACCGTAAGTCGCCGATCATGGTCAACCTGGCGGCGTTCTACACCAGCCCGGAAGATAAGGCCGTGCGCCAGGCGTGGATCGAGAAATTTGCCGCCGCCATCGATCAGGGTGATCCAGCAGTCTATTCCAATTTTATGGGTGACGAAGGGATGGCGCGTGTCCAGGCGGCTTATCCTGGTGAAACCTGGGAGCGGCTGCGCCGGATCAAGCGGCAGTATGATCCTAGCAATTTGTTCCATCTGAACCAGAATATCCCACCTGCGGATTGAGCGCTGATCCGCCCCAGATGATCCTACAGGAGATAATTCGATGCGTAAAGTAGTCTCTGGAATGTTTGTTACCCTGGATGGCGTCGCCGAAGCGCCAGACAAATGGCAGGGCGATCTTTTCGACCAGGATATGATGATGGCGATGGGATCCGCAATTGCCGATCAGGATACTGCACTGATGGGCAGGGTGACCTACCTGGAATGGCAGGTATACTGGCCGAATTCGCACGATGAACCGTATGCCAGCTTTATCAACAATATCCCGAAATTTGTCTTTTCGAAAACGCTGGATGGCGTCGATTGGCAGAATACCACCCTGGTCAAAAGCCCTCTCTCCGAGAAGGTGAACGAGCTGAAGCGGCTGCCAGGGAAGGATATTGGCGTCCAGGGCAGCATCATTTTGCAGCGCTCCTTGATCGCGGCCAACCTGCTGGATGAGCTGACGCTGTTGATCCACCCGGTGGTGGTGGGGCAGGGGAAGCGGTTCTTCACCGATGGCGTTGATTTACGGCGCTTCAAGCTGATCGATTGTAAGACCAGTGGATCGGGTGTGGTGATGGCAACCTACCGGCTGACCTGAGGTTTCCTTAAGCTCTCTTTAGTAAAAACCTGCCGGACCGGCAGGTTTTTAGCTTAATCTTGCTAAACGGACTATAATGGTCGAATTGTTAACCCTACTAATTTTATGGAGAAAGACATGTCTCTTACACCATTGCAGATCCACGATATCTTAGACGAAAACCGCGAACACGAATGCGAAGGGTATGGTATCCATCACGTGTGTGTTCGGATCGCTTCAATTGCCGAGCTGCCTTCCCGCTTTGGAAATTTCCAGGTTGTCGCCTTCTGGAACAACCGGGATGACAAAGACCATGCTGCCTTTGTGCACGGCGATGTAACCGGGCGCGAAAATGTGCCGGTGCGCTTACATTCCGAATGCCTTACCGGTGATGCCATCGGCTCGCTGCGCTGTGACTGCCGCGACCAGCTGGAAACAGCCCTCCAGGCCCTGGGCCAGATGGAGAACGGGATCCTGCTCTACCTGCGCCAGGAAGGCCGGGGGATCGGTCTGACGAATAAGATCCGCGCTTATGCCCTCCAGGATTACGGCTACGATACGGTTGAAGCCAATCTCGCCCTAGGTTTTCGTGACGACGAGCGGGATTACAGTGTTGCCGCCCATATGCTGCAGTCGCTGCATGTGAAATCCATCCGCCTGATGACCAATAACCCGAAGAAGATCAACGACCTGACGCAGTTTGGGATCAAGGTCACCGAGCGCATCCCCCTGATCATTCCACCCAATCCGTACAACCAGTTCTATCTCAAGACCAAGGCTGAGAAGTCCGGGCATATGATGAAGGTCGGGGAAGCGGTGCGGTTTGTTGAGCAGCTCGATCTGCCCCTGATTGGCGGGATGACCCTGGACCAGATCGGCGCCCTGCACCAGAACGAGAACTCAGACAACGGAGGTTAGCGCGATGACACTGCAAGGGCGCACGGTTGTCATCACCGGGGCAACCG
>JAJZSS010000367.1 GCA_021849525.1 Chloroflexota bacterium | reverse complement strand
CAGGTTTCACCCAGCAGCCCGATGAATTGCTGGGCCAGAATAACCCCAAACAGGGAGCGCTGCGTGTGCGGGCTGAGTATGACCGGTGGGTAGGTGGCATTCCACATCAGAAACAGGATCCCGAAGCTCTGTACGATCAGCTCGCCCGGGACTTCGCTGACCTCGAAGCCGCCAGAATATCGTTGAGGTTGGAGGATGAAAGCCAGCGCGCACTCAATATTCACGGCAAATACCAATCCAACTGCTGCGCGGGCGACCCAGATGGCTGCCAGCTGGCGATTGTTTTTCATACTACACCATAAACCATCATATCCATCGAATTTTATGTCTCTCATGATTATACATTTGCATGGCTGGATACTCTGCAGATTATTCCAGGTTGGTCTCATTCATGAGGGGATGGGTCTTGCCGGACATGTGGTGATATGATTCGCGAAACGCTACCGAAGGTGTCAGAGGAGACTGCGATGAAGAAGGTTGTCGTGATCTTACTCGTTCTGGTCCTGTTGATCCAGCTTGTGCCTTATGGACGGAACCATCAAAATCCACCGGTTCTCCAGGAACTTCCCTGGCCAGATACCGAAACCCGCGCCATTGCGCAACGGGCGTGCTTTGACTGCCACAGCAATGAAACCCTCTGGCCCTGGTACACCAATATCGCCCCGGCTTCCTGGTTAGTTCAACGGGATGTGGAAGAGGGCCGGAGCAAACTGAATTTTTCAGAGTGGGGACGCGGCGAACAAGAGACCGGTGAAATTGGTGAGCTTATCCAGAACGGAGAGATGCCGCCAGCTCAATACACCCTCATCCATAGCAACGCTCGTCTTTCCATGACTGAAAAGGATCTGCTCCTGAACGGTTTATCTGCAGCGGGTGTAGCCAGCAGTGAAACCGAGGAGAAAGACGACGATTGAATTCGGTGTATTTATCCCGGGTATGTTTACACAGGGTATGTTTACATTCGGCGTATTTAGTGAAAAGTACGGTTAGCCAGAAGATGGTTCCTGCTTGCTGACTGGAGCGGTTTCCTCACGATCAAAACTACTGTCCTCAAAACTTATCGGATCCCCCAGCGGTTCGACATGGGTGAAAACAGCAATATTTGGAAGCTGCTGGTAGATTTTTTGCTCTACTTGATCGGCTTGCAGGTGAGCATCTTTCACGGTCCAGTGCCCGGGTACCAGGATATGGACTGAGACAAAGCCGCGGGCAGCTGCGCTACGTGTGCGCAGGGCATGAAATTCAATTCCCTGCTGGTCATACCCCTTAAATATGTCCTGGATAGCGCTAACATCTTCCGCCGGTAGGGAGGCATCTAAGAGACCTTTGGCAGATTGGCGCACCAGACTAAACCCGGTCCGCAAGATGTTAAGCGCCACCAGGATGGCAATCAATGGGTCAAGAATCTGCCAGCCACTCAGGTAGACCAGGCCCACCCCGATCAACACGCCGCCAGTGGTGATGACATCGGTCATTAAATGATGGGCGTCCGCTTGCAGTGTGATCGAGTTGTTGCGTTTCCCGGCGGAGGCCAATACGCGCGATACCCCCAGGTTGATCAGGGAAGCGACCACTGAAACGATCACCCCCAACCCTACCTGGTCCAGGGGCTGCGGATTGATCAGGCGGGGAATTGCTGTGACGATAATGCTGCCGGCGGCGACCAGGATCATCCCGCCCTCAAAACCACTGGAGAAAAACTCAACTTTGGAGTAACCGAAGGTGAATTCTTCATCCGCTGGCCGGCTGGCGATATGCAGTGCGATGAGGGCAATAATGGCGGATACCAGGTTGACCAGAGATTCGAGCGCATCGGAAAGCAGGCTGACTGAATTTGTCAGCCAGTACGCGCCCATTTTGAGGGCGATGGTCAGCACCGCGGCGGCGATCGAAAGCCAGGCAAAACGAGTCAAATTAACCGAAGATGACTTGCTCATACACGCCCATTATAAGCCAATTGGAGCAATGCAATCCTCAACGGATTGAGTGTGTTTATTTAGCCTGCGGGGACGATCCGAAACGGGATTTCCCAATTTTGGAACCCCCGGTCCAGCCGGATTAACTCAACACACTCCAGCACGAAGATCAATTCGCTGACATCTTCCGGGATGGATGCATTGTAGAGGTGGATGGCAAATTTCCAGGCTGCCGGACTGCCCAGAATATAGGCTTTTCCATCTAATAGATAATTCTCGGCATAGAGGATGGTCCCATCCGGTAATTTAAGGTTGGCATAGCTCTCCGGACCCCCACAGCTGAGGCTCACGTCATCGGTCATGGGATCAAATAAGACTGTCTGGGGGATATCTCGGATGGTGTAAACGAGCTCAGTTCGATCAGGATAAACAACCACCTGTTCTACGGCCATGGTGACTCCATCCCGCAGCACAGCCACAGGCTGTTCTAACCTGCGCATGCCGGATGAAGCAAAAACCATGAGGATTGGCACGTTCGCCAGGGTTGGAACAGCGATAACCTGGATTTCAGGGGTTGGGGCAGGCGTCTCGGTGGGTAAGGATGTGGGTGTGGTGGATGGCAGCGGAGAAGGCGTGGGTGTGCCTGGAACCATAGCCAGCGGGCTGATCGCAGCTGCTAAGGAGGTGGGAGTGCTGCTGATTACAGGTGTTGGAATCGCTGTACACGCGCTGATCAGTAATAAACAGACCATGAAAGAAAAAACCAAAAGTGCTTTATTCATCCTGGCTCTTATCTGGAAAAGCTGGGCAATTCCCGGGAATTGCCCAGCTTTTGCCTGCTTACGATTAATAACCTGTTACTTCACAGGGGCAGTCCAGCCTGCTTGCCAGGTGCCATCAATCTGGACAGAGATCGTGTTAAAGGTCACCCGGACTGTCTCGGGGATCGTGGATTCATAGACAAACCCGGTTGTGATGGAATGCGCCGGCTGCGGATTACCCGTGGTCGACCACATCCCTGAGGGTGTCATGTCCATCAATTCTGCGCTCAACTTCACCGCTTCCGTATCACTCAGGATTGAAAATTCAAATCCCGGGTGACCGTCCAGTTCGATCATGCGCGCCGATGCGACAGAAAACCGGTATCCGTTTGTCTCAAATTCATGACCAAGATCCCAGGTTTGACCGAGCCGGGGTTGATTCCCAGGTGTGAATTCAAATTTGAGATGCTGGGCGAGATAGTACATCTGAGCGCCTTCGATGACGATTGTCAGGGGACCATCCGCAGGCATGGCTACCGAGCGATATTCCCAGCGAGCTACCTGGTCGAATGGTGACCACGGCAGAACATTGATCAATTCGATCATCGTCCCGGTCGAGTCAATGATGAACATCCTCGCAGGTCTCAGCGCCAGATAAGTGGAGGGATCGTCTGCGGAAGTGAAATTGAAGAAAATGTGAACGCCATCTTCCTGCCGAATTGCCCCTTCAACTTCA
>JAJZSS010000366.1 GCA_021849525.1 Chloroflexota bacterium | reverse complement strand
AGCGGCTTTGCCACCTACGCCGCCGGGATCGATCCGCTCAAGCTCTCTGACGAAGATCTCGCTGCGGTCACCCGCAGCTACCGCCTGGTGCGCCTCCACCACCTCGCCCCGCTCACCGGCCCCGGCGGCCCCGGCGACCTGGCCTGGATCTGGCCCCTGGCCACCTTCCTGCTCCTGCCGCTGGCATTCCGGCGGAGGAAGAAATAACGAGTGGACCCGACAGGTTTCCACACGATCGTCCTTCGACACAGACCCCAGGGGTTTAAGAAAACCGAAGGATTTCAACCCCTGGGGTCTGTTTTCTCTGCGCCCCCCGCGGCTCTGCGAGAGAATGAAATTCTCTCGCAGAGCCGCTAAGCCGCAGGGAAGTACGTGAAGGGCCGCAAAAGAATTCGTTACGGTCTTTTTCTCCTCTAAAATCAGACTGTACAGGTTTTAAGGTATTCTGGATCGTCCAGCATATGGCGCCGGAGCAGGAGTCGGATTTGCCTGCGTCACACGCAAACCTGTACGGTCCAGGATACCCGCGCAACCGTTTAGCCCGAATCACGTATAAAGTAATAATATTCGAGTTATTCCTAAGGAGAATCCATGACCACCGAATCTCAACCTGCAGAATATCGTGAACGGCGCACCAAAGTCATCTACCGCAACGGCTCCTCCAACGCCGTCTATGGCCTCGGCCTGATCGGCGCCTGGGTCTTCTATATCGGCAGCGCCACCACCTTCCTGGAGGGCGTGATCGGCTTCCTCAAGGGAATTGCCTGGCCGGCTTTCCTGGTCTACGAAGCCCTCAAGTTCTTACAGTAAGGGAGTTGAAATCATGGCCCATCTCAAACCCACCGATTGGAAAGACAACAATGTCAATGTCCAGGTGCACGGCGGCTCGTCCGATGCTGTCTACGGCCTGGGTCTCTTCGGCGCCTGGGCCTGGTACATTGGCAGGGCGACGACCCCCGAGGAACGCATCAAGGGATTCTTCAAAGGGCTCGTCTGGCCGGCTTTCCTCGTCTACGACCTGTTCCAATTCCTGAACAAAGATTGAGCCTCTACTCCCACACCCTTGAGGGCCTGCCCCTGCGCACCGGGGATGTCCTCTGCACCCACGACGGGCGGCGCAGCACCCTGTTTGCCCGCTTCTGGCGTCTGCTGGGCCGGCTCATCCCCGGTGAGATCGACCACTGTGTCGTCTACCTGGGTCCCGGCGGGCATTATATCGAATCCACCGCCCGCGGCGTGATCCTGTTCGATATGCCCGGCGAGACCTGGGATCCACAGCTCAGGGCCCGGCGCCGCCTGCTGTACGACAACCTGGTCGGGGTGGCTTACCCGCTGGAGGGACGCGGCTTCAGCCCGGCCGAGGAGGACGCCATCCGCCTGGGTGTGGCCGCCTACTGCCTGGATAAGGTCAGCCGCCGCGCCCCGTTCAACTTCAATTTCTTCGATCCCGAGACGGATGGCGCTTTCTACTGCAGCCAGCTGGTCTACAAAGCCTACCTGGCTCACGGCGTGGACCTGAACTGCAACCAGGGTGTGCCCGCCACCCCGGCCCTGGCGAAGGTCGTCTTCCCCCAGGAGATCTGGAACGCCTGCGTTCACCGCCGCGCCATGTAGGTCAAGCTAAAAGCGAGCGTTTTTCTCGCTAGCTTGACTCACCCGGGACAAGCTAAAGCTTATCCTACCTCCGTTGATCAGGCTTCAGCTTGACTCACCCCGGGCTGGGTAGGCAGGCTGGTCAAAGAAAATCTCGTCGTGCCGCTGTATAGAGACGATTTCCAGTTTGTAGTCCGTCTGCCAAAATATTTCAACGGACCGTTGTCCGGGAAAAGGTTCTCCTGTATACTTAAGGGTATTCCAGAATCCGCTCAGGAGAATCCTGCTGCGGAGCCTCATTCATCTCAAATCATCCTGATGGATTGAAAGGAGTCTGACGATGTCTGTCGCACGAGTTACCGAGATCAAAGCCTCTTCCCCGGTCAGTTTCGATGCCGCGATCAAAGAAGGCATTTCCCGCGCTCGCCAAACACTCCGCAATATCAAATCTGCCTGGATCGAGAATCAGGAGGTCCTTATCGATGACGATGGGATGATCACTGAATATCGCGTCCAGCTCCGGATCACATTTGTCCTCGACGACTGAGCCGCGCACCCATTTTCGACCGTAACGCAAGCGGGCGCTTCCACACCAGGAAGCGCCCGCTTGGATTATAAGAGTTTGGGGATGGGGTAGTGAGTGAAGCCGCGCCTAATCTCCTGCCCACCAGTTCCCTACTGCCGGCAGGTACAGCTCATTCGAGAGTCGAAATCCCAGAATCCCTTCATTATTCAGCAGCTCCAGCTCAGTCCCGGTAGTCTCCAGGTACAGGCCAATTTCCAACCGCTGGCTCACCGGCGCGCCCGGCGTGCTGCGCAGGCTCAGGTTGAGCACACCGTCCGCCCGGGCTGCCAGCGCGCCCACGCCGCAGGTAACCACCTGCGGTCCACCGCTGCAGGCCGGGCTGCTGTCCAGCAGCTCCAGGCCGGCCGGCAGGCTCACTTCGATCACGCCTCCGGGCAGGCCGAACCCACCCAGGTTGCCGTATGGGATCTGGACCTCGAAGGTCTCCCCCGGCCGCACCTTGCGCTCCTGCGCCGCCGCCTCCAGCCAGGCATCCCCGTACCCCGTGCCCAGGCTCACTTCGTCCAGGTAGCCGTACATGCGCACCTCCCCGGCCGCCTGGTTCATGCGCAGAATCACGCTCACGGTTTCCCCGGCATAATCCGAGACATCGACCCAGACATGCTGCCAGTCAGTGGTCCCGCTGTGGGTATGCCAGACTTCCTGAGAGCCATCCCCGGCTTCGATCCAGGCCGAAAGCCGCGAGCTGCCGGTCACCTGCCCGCCTTTGAGCAGGTACATCAGGCTCAGCCCGGCCTGGTTCATTCCCGCCGGGATGGTGACCGTTTGCGTGAGCTCGCCGCTTTCAGCTCCGGGCGCCCGCGCCCGGGTGGTGTGGTCCCAGACGTAGACTCGCTGCTCGCCGACGTATTCATCACGATGGTACAGGAAATGGGGGGTCTGGGATGCGTCGAGGAACATCCAGGGAGGATCCGTGGGCGCAAAGAAATCGGTTAAGTACAGCGTTTCTCGAATTTCGCCGCCCTCCAGCACGCTGTACGCCGCGCCGACCTGATTGTACAGGCGGTACACCAGGTGGATTTTTCCATCGGGCGCCACGCTGAATTCATTTATTTCAAACACATTCGGCACAATCACCCCACGGGCGTCGAGCTCACCACTGCGCGGCAGGAT
Organism: Chloroflexota bacterium; assembly: GCA_021849525.1. Classification (GTDB taxonomy): domain Bacteria; phylum Chloroflexota; class Anaerolineae; order Anaerolineales; family UBA4823; genus JAJZSS01. Next base: position 125 of record JAJZSS010000366.1, on the reverse strand, counting down.
AAAGTAGTAAAAGTAATCGTTGATCAAGATGTGCAGGCGCGCCTGGCTGTCGTAAGCCACTCTCGCATCGGGGTAGTAAGTATAATAGATCCCCAGGTCGCGTTCCTGCAGTGCAGACCAGCTGC
>JAJZSS010000365.1 GCA_021849525.1 Chloroflexota bacterium | reverse complement strand
ATAGCGTAGTAAATTTTTGTGCATGGCAACTCGCGCCCGGGCTTCATTCTGCATTTGCTCCAGAGCTTCCAGGCGGGCCTTTTGAGCTGCCACCAGTTCCTCCTGGCGCTCCGCCTCCATGGCCTGTACAGCCAGGATCAAGCCAACCGTAATCAAAACTGCCAGGGCAGCCCGTAAACCCTGGATTGGGAAACCAAAAAGGTTAAAAAACACCGAAGTATTCCACACCTCAGCCAGGAGGAAATTACTGGGCCGGACCACTGACTGCGAAAAGGCATAGCCGGCAAAACTATAGGCAGCCAGATTCCACCCCAACGTCAACCGCCGGTTACCTTTGGTGGCTGCCTGCCGGGCTAACCGCTGCATCACGATAGAAGCCGCCAGCGCTCCGGGGATTGCCAGGAAATAGCGGATGGCAGCATCTGCACTCGCCACCCAATCGGGTGGCAGTTCCTGCCAGGTTGTGCCCAGCCCAATCGCCAGCAGGATAAACAACACCGCCAGACCAGCCAGCAGTACTCCCCAGTATTTTTGCATACCTGGCAAAAAGATCCGCAGGATATAAATCTGCAGGGTCAGGAAGGAGACTGCCAGGATCCCCAGGCGCAGCCAGACGACATCATCCGGCAGCGGCGTTCCAAACCAGGCTGGCTGCATCAGCGCCATCTCGATCCATTCATGGATCCCGTGAATAAAACCAAACACTGCCAGCGGCCGGAGCCCCTGCGCTTCCGCGATGTGCGCAGCCCGGCCGGCTTCGATCATCAATACCAGGCCCATGCTGAAAAAAGCCAGGCCATAGACAAAAAAGATCAAGAAATTCGAGAAATCCGAAAAACTGGCAGGCATACAATCTTCCTTAATGCAGATAGTTTATTCTAACCTTTTTCCGGGAACTTCAGCGAACTTCGGCAGTCTATTAAGTATCTACTGGCCAACCGGGTAGAGTCTTGCGTCTCTGATAGAATCGAATTTATGAAAAGATCTTTGCCAGAGCGGATAAAGGGATTCCTGCTGATTGCCAGCCTGCTCATCGCGGCGGTTGCCGCCGGGTGGGTCTGGATGACTCACGACCTGCCGCGGGTGGCTGAGCTTTCCGAACGCTTGAATTACCCCAGCCTGCGGTTCACAGATCGCAGCGGCGTTCTGCTCTACGAAGCCCTGCCCGAAAACGGCGGGCGGCATGCGGTGCTGCCATTGGAATCGATCCCCCCGACCTTGCGCCAGGCCACGGTTGCCACGGAGGACCATGATTTTTACACCAACCCGGGCCTGGATTGGCGGGGGATTTTACGGGCTGCCTGGACCAACCTGCGCGGCGGTGAAACCATTGCTGGCGGCAGTACCATTACCCAGCAGGTGGCGCGTAACCTGCTGCTCAATGAAAATGAGCGCTTCGAGCGCAGCTTGCGGCGCAAGCTGCGCGAAGCCCTCCTGGCCTGGCAGCTCACCCGGCGCCTGGATAAAGATTCGATTCTGGCTTTATACCTGAACCAGACGTATTATGGGGGGATGGCCTACGGCGTCGAGGCTGCTTCCCAGACCTTCTTCGGCAAACCGGCAGCTGAGCTGGATCTGGCGGAAAGCGCCCTGCTCGCCGGACTGCCCCAGGCGCCTTCCTTATACAATCCACTCAGCGACCCGGAGGCAGCTGCCGGGCGCCAGCGCCAGGTCTTGGGGCGGATGCAAGCCGAGGGCTACATCGACGCTGCCCAGCGCAGCCTGGCAGAGAATGAGCGCCTGGTTTTCGCTTCCACCCCTTACCCCATCGAAGCCCCGCATTTTGTCTGGATGGCGCGCGATGCTCTGTCCAGCCTGATCGGCGACGAGACTCTCTACCAATCAGGAGGCCTGGTCGTCCGTACCACCCTGGAGCTGAGCTGGCAGAAAAGCGCCGAGGAGGCCATCCAGCGCCAGCTCGCCGCCTTGCAGCGCAGCGAAGATGGGCTGGGGCACAATGTGCACAACGCCGCCCTGGTGGCAGTCAACCCCCGCAGCGGCGAGATCAAAGCCCTGGTCGGCAGCCCGGATTACTTCGATGCCAGCACCGCCGGAGCGATCAATATGGCCCTGGCGCCGCGCCAGCCGGGCTCCGCCCTCAAGCCGCTGGTCTATGCCGCCGCCCTTGATCCTGCCCAGGCCGCACCCTGGACTGCTGCAACCCCCCTGCTGGATGTGCGCACCAGCTTCATCACCCGGGATGGCCTGGCTTATCTTCCCGAGAATTACGACCGCCAGGAACATGGCCCGGTCCTGCTGCGAGATGCGCTGGCTTCTTCATTGAATATCCCTGCCGTAATCACACTGGAGCATATCGGCCTCGAGCGCTTATTCGACCTGGGCCAGGACCTGGGCATCAGCACGTTCCGTGATCCAACCCAATATGATCTCTCCCTGGCGCTGGGCGGCGGTGAGATCCGCCTGCTTGAATTGACCACCGCCTACGGTGCCCTGGCGACCGGCGGGATGCGGGTTTACCCCCAGACCATCTTAGAGGTCAGCGATTTCTCAGGAAATATCCTGTACACTGCCCCAAGCATGCCCCAAACCCGCGTCCTGGATGAGCGCCTGGCCTGGCTGGTCAGCGATATCCTCAGTGACGACGATGCGCGCCGGATAGGGTTCAGCACGCACAGCGTCCTGAATCTTGATCGACCTGCCGCAGTGAAGACCGGCACGACTTCAAACTTTCATGATAACTGGACCATCGGCTATACCCCCGATCTGGTGGTGGGAGTCTGGGCCGGGAATACAGATTACCGCCCCATGCGCAATGTGGACGGCTTGAGTGGGGCGGCCCCCATCTGGCACCAATTCATGCGAGCGGCACTTAAGGATACGCCCCCCGGCGATTTTGTCCAACCCCCCGGTTTTGTGCAGCTGGAAGTATGCGGCTTATCCGGCGGTTTGCCCACCACGGCCTGCCCCTACCGGCGCCTGGAGTGGTTCATTGAAGGCACCCAGCCTCGGCACAGCGATCCGTATTACCGGCAGCTCTGGCTGGACAGCCGCACCGGCTTGCTCGCCGGTGAAACCACGCCTTCTGAGGACCGCCAGCTGATAACGGTATTAGACTTGCCACCTCAAGCCCAGGCCTGGGCACGCCGCGAGGGCTTTATTTTGCTCGCAGATCTGCAGGCACTGCCTGCTGAACAGGTTGCTCAAGATGGATCGGGGTCAGTTACAGCCACTCTGCGCATGGTCTCCCCTGCCGATCGCAGCGTCTACCGCCTTGCAAAAAATCTCGAACCAAACGCCCAGCGCATCCACCTCGCCGCCGCCAGCCAGGCAGCTTTCTCCCAGGTGACACTCTGGCTGGATGGACACGAGATCGCCAGTTTTACCGGCGCACCGCCCTATGAGGCCTGGGTCGAATTAACTCCCGGTGAGCACCAGGCCTGGGCGGAAGCTCAACAATCCGATGGTA
>JAJZSS010000364.1 GCA_021849525.1 Chloroflexota bacterium | reverse complement strand
AGTTGATCTCAATACTGAGATGGCAGCCGAAACCAAACCGCTGCTGATCGACCTGCGCAGCGACGAAGAATGGGCGAACGGGTATATCGAAGGCGCGACCCATATTGCGATCGACAACCTGCTGGCCGATATGAGCCTGCTGCCGGCCGATAAGGCAGCGCCGATTGTGCTGACCTGCGCTTCGGGTCACCGCGGCGGGATGGGGCTGGTGATCCTGAACCTGCTGGGCTACAGCAACGTCCGCAACCTGGCGGGCGGGGTGGGGGCCTGGACGACGGCTGAACTACCGCTGGTGAAATAATACCGGTATTAATAATTAAATAACGGGGGGGATGCGCTGAGCGGGAGGCTTCGTGAGAGGTCTCCCGCTTTGTTTTGGCAACCGAGGATGATATCCAGACCGCGTTTTGGAATGAGGGAGGCGTCTTCGACTGCAGAACGCAAGTGGGGCGACCTTCCACTCAGTCTTCGACAGCACTCAGACTGCCTGGGATAGATGATCCAATGCAGGAGAGATTAATCTTCCCTCATGAATTGGGCAGCAACTGGTAGATATGGTGGAGGAGATTATAATAGGCGGAGGCGCCGGCTAGCGGTACGCGGGAAATGGGAGGGGATTTTGCGGAACCTTCCCGGCGCGCTGAGACGTAAAGAATGCCCAGGAGAAGGTATGCTCAAGAATCCAAAATTATTAACGTTATTCTTTACGATGATTGTGGTGATGCTGGGGTTCGGGATCGTGATCCCGATCTTCCCGTTCTACGTGGAGCAGTTTGGGGTCGGTGGGACGGGGCTGGGGATCATGATGGCGCTGTTCAGCATCATGCAGTTCATATTTTCGCCGTTCTGGGGCAGCCTTTCCGACCGCTACGGGCGCAAGAAGATCCTGCTGCTGGGGGTGGTGGGGAATGCGCTGGCGCTGTTCCTGACCGGGCTGGCGTGGAATTTCCCGGTATTGCTGGTGGCGCGCACGCTGGGAGGGATGCTTTCAGCGGCGACCATGCCCACGGCGATGGCATATATCTCGGACAGCACCACGGAACGCGACCGGGGGGCGGGAATGGGGCTGATCGGGGCGGCGATGGGGGTGGGGATGGTGATCGGGCCGGGATTGGGCGGCTGGCTGGCAGGGGATTCGCTGTCCACGCCGTTCTTTCTGGCGGGCGGGCTGTCGCTGGTAGCGGTGATGTTGATCTGGGCGATCCTGCCGGAATCGCTGCCTGAGGAAAAGCGGACCACGGGCCAGGTGAAATTGAGCGGGCCGCAGATGGGCGTCTTGTGGCGGGCATTATGGGGGCCGCTGGGGTTCCTGATGTTCCTGGCGTTCCTGGTGAATTTTGCCCTGGCAAACTTTGAGGGGGTATTCGGGCTGTACGCGGATGCACGCTACGGCTACGGACCGGGGGAAGTGGGTACGCTGCTGATGGTGGTGGGGGTGATCTCTACCGCGGTGCAGATGGGGCTGACCGGTCCGGCAACCCGCAAATTCGGCGAAATCTGGGTGATTATTGCGTCGCTGATCGCCAGCGCGGTGGGATTCTGGCTGATGACACTGGCAGACGGGATCGGGCTGGTGTACCTGACGGTGGCGTTCTTCGTGTTTGCCAATGCCATGCTGCGCCCGGCGATCATGTCGCTGACCTCCAAGCGGGCGGAAGGCGGGCAGGGGATGGCGCTGGGGCTGAACAATTCCTTCCAGAGCCTGGGGCGGGTGGTGGGACCGCTGTGGGCGGGGGTGATGTTTGACCTGCACCTGAACCTGCCGTACTGGACGGGGGCGGCGATCCTGGTGGCGACCTTCGGATTTGCGCTGTGGAAGAGCCGGGGGATGGAGACCGGGAGAGCTGCACCGGCGCAGACCGTGCAGACCTCTGCGGCGGATACCGAGCTGGTGAAGTAGGTAAACCCCTTACGGCTGCGGCCGGAAAACGCGCTGCAGCTCCTGGCGATACGTCACATAATTGGGATAGGGGACATCTTCCCGCACCCTGCCATCGGCGAGGGGGATGGTGCGGCCCTGGGCGACAAAAGGCTGGATCGCGGCGATCGCGTGGTGGATGGCAGGCGGGTCCTGGCGCAGGATATCGGAGTCGATCCCGCCGATGAGGGTGATCCCGGGTCCGGTGATAGCGCGGACCTGCGGGATGGTGAGCTCTCCGGGGGGCGTTTCGCACAGCCAGAGTGCATTAAAAGGATACTCCAGCACGGTGGGCAGCAGGCAGGCGGGGTTGGCGTACGAGCGCCAGATCAACGCCGGGACATTGTATTTCCGGGCGACCTCGAAGACCGGGGCGTAGCTCTCCAGGGCGAAGGTGCGGTACATGGCTGGGGAGACGAGGGCGCCGTGATTGCCGGCGATGGGCTCGCTGAAGATCAGGCCGTCGACATCCACCTGGCTCAGGATCTGCTCGGCGAAACGGGCGGCGAAATCGGCCTGGATCTCCATGATCTGGTGGACGAAAGTGGGCTGGTCGACGAGGCGCAGCAGGGCGGGGGCGAAGCTGCGGAAATCGTCGATGCCCAGGCTGAGGAAGAGACCCTGGTGGATGCGCAGGAAGAGGGGGTAGGTACGGCTGCGCCAGCGATCAAGGCTGGAGAGCCAGTCGTGCGGCAGGCGGCGGGGGTCGGCGGGGTCCAGCGAGCGGCGCAGGATGGGGAGCAGCCGTGCGGGGGTGGACCAATCAGCGATCTCGGGGGCGGGATAGACGTCGGGATCGAGCTCTTCGAAAAAATCATAATCGAATATTGTGGATAGATCCGCCCCGGGGGCGAGACCCTGGAAATGCCAGGTGTCCAGCACTTCGGCGCGGATCCCTTCGGGGAAGAGCGGCGGAGAATCTGGCGATTCAGCGTGGAAGAAGGCCAGGAAGCGCTGGCGGGAGTTCATGGGTTAATTTTATCACCGGGCGTGACAGGCGGTTGCGGCTGGCAGCGAGCAGGCAATCTGCACTTGAAAGGGCGCCTAACACGACTATTGCCAAATCTGGAAAATTGGGATATAAACAATTATTCAGACTATCATAGTCTGGAATAATCTGAAGTTTGCAAGGAGGAAACCTGATGGACTTCGAAGGATACTGTGTCAAATGTAAAACCAAGCGCCAGGTTAAGGGCGGAACGGTGAAAGAAACCCCGAACGGCCGCAAGATGGTCCAGGGGAGCTGCCCGGTGTGCAAGACGACGGTGACCCGTTTTCTGGCCAACCCGAAGAAGTAAGCAGGAAAGCGCCCATGGATCCTGAAATGGTCGAATACATCAATTCCGTCCAGGACGACCGGCGCGAGCTGTATGCACGGCTGGAAGGAATGGTGTTGGAGATGTACCCGGACGCCGAACTGGTGAAATCATACGGCATCCCCAAGTACCAGAAAAAGCTGGGGAAAGGTGGGGTGTTCCTGAACTACTGGAAGGATGGGGTATCGATGCATGGCGGCGGG
>JAJZSS010000363.1 GCA_021849525.1 Chloroflexota bacterium | reverse complement strand
TTGGCGCCGCACCGCCAGATCGACATGCTCGACCTGGATGATCCTGCTCATCTGGATTTTGTGACGATTTCGGCACATAAGCTTTATGCACCATTTGGTACCGGCGCACTGGTCGGGCGGAAAGATATTTTCAGCCAGGGCGATCCCGACCAGCAGGGTGGGGGCACTGTGGAGATCGTTACCCTCGATAATGTAGTATGGGCCGGCCCGCCTGACCGGGATGAAGCCGGCAGCCCGAATACAGTCGGGGCTGTAGCGCTTGCCGCGGCAATTACACAGTTACAGGCAGTTCGCATGGACCGGGTAGCTGATCATGAGGCAGACCTGACAAATTATGCCCTGCAGCAGTTGAATAAGATCGATAATGTAGTGTTATACGGTGATCGAGATCCAGAAAATGCCAGTCAGCGCCTTGGGGTGCTGCCAATGAGTGTCAAGGGGATTTCGCATTTTAAGGTTGCCGCGATCCTGGGGTATGAATTTGGGATCGGGGTACGCAGTGGTTGTTTCTGCGCGCATCCCTATATCTTGCATCTCCTGGGGCTTAGCAGCGACCAGGCGCACCAGGTACAGGCCCGTATGCTCGACGGAGATAAAAGCGATATGCCCGGATTGATCCGCGCTTCTTTCGGTTTGTACAATACTCCTGAAGAAGCGGATTATTTTGTGGATGCTTTGAAGAGAATTGCGCGGGGTAGCTTTATGGGAAATTATGTTCAGGAGCGTGCCAGTGGCGAATACACCCCCACGGACTGGTCTCCAAACTTTGACCGCTATTTCAAGTTTCAGCCCCTGTAGGCAACTCCTCTGCATTACCGAATCAGAGCAGACTCTCAGACTGCTCTGAATTTTTTTAACGAAATGTTTAAGCGAAACGGTGCAGGATCGCACGAACTTGCGACAAATACCCCGTTCCGAATAGATTGAGATGGTTTAACAGGTGATAAAGATTATAGATAGGAAAGCGCTGGCGATAGCCATTTTCCAGAGGAAAAACTTCCTCATAAGCTTGATAAAATTCGTCGGGAAAACTCCCGAACAGGGTGGTCATAGCCAGCTCGGCTTCAGCCCAACCAAAATAAACAGCCGGGTCAATGATCGCAGGCGCGCCCCGGCTGTCTGAGATAGCATTCCCACTCCAAAGATCGCCATGGATCAAGGAAGCAGGCTGGGGGGGGATTAATTCGTTTATCTTCTGGCATAAGGCTTCGATCTGCCGATAGTCATAAGTGTCCAGTAAGCCACTGCGTTGGGCTAATCCGGCTTGAAAAAGCAAACGATGACCAACAAAAAACTGGTAACCGTCATTTGTCCAGGTGTTCACCTGAGGCGTGCTGCCGATGTAATTATCGTGGGTAAAACCAAATTGGTTGGAGGTTGTTGTGTGTAAATTCGCCAATTGGCGTCCAAACTCGGTCCAGTAATTTGCTGCTCGTGGAGCAGGGTTCAAGTCTTCTAATAATAAGTAGCTGTCCCCAACCAGATGGGGTACCGGTATGGTTGGTCTTAATACTCGCTCATGGACGTTTTCGCTACGCAAAGCAGATAATCCTTCAGCTTCGCGTACAAACATATCCCCAGGCGCAGATGGATTGGTTTTTAGGAAGAAGCTCACGCCTGTGGTGGTGAGCAGCCGAGCTCCATTATTGATACAGCCCCCTCCTACCGGTTGAACGGTCTGGATCAAACCATAACCGTGCTCTGCTACCCAGGCATAAACAGGTTCTGGGATCATTTTAAGAGCTCTCCGTTTTCCAGCGCTTCCAGTAAGCCCTTACAGGAGCGTTCAATAATTTGATAAACTTCTTCAAAATCATCCAGGCTTCCATAGTAGGGATCGGGGACGGATGCAGCAGGTCCGCCCAGGGGATCGAATGCGCGCAGCAGATGAATTTTCGTTTCTTCTTGCGCTGAACCGGCCAACATGTGGAGGTGGGCAGCATTCTCGCGATCCATCGCAATCACCAGGTCGAAATTCTGCATATCCTGACGAGTGATCTGGCGACCTCGTCCATGGTATATCAGTCCGCGCTTTTCAGCGACCCGGCGCATCCGGCTGTCCGGCGGATCTCCGACATGCCAATCGGCGACACCTCCAGATGCGACGGTATATTGGTTGGCAGTTCCATTCTGTTGGGTGAGCTGGCGGAACAGGTTTTCTGCCAGCGGGCTGCGGACGATATTTCCCAGGCAGACAAAAATTATCTTGGTAGGCACTGCCAATATAAGCCTCCTGCTGTGAATTCAGTGCTTCAAACTATGTAAAAAAATAACCAGGCAGTGGACTGATTGACCCACTGCCTGGTGATTATTATAAGGCAAACTTTAGTTTATTTGCAACCACCACTCCGGTTCATTGCATCCATGACAGCAACCGCGGCGATATTCACAATATCTCGGACTTCGTCGCCGGTTTGCAAGACATGCACCGGGGCGCCCATCCCTAACAGGATTGGTCCAATTGCCTGGGCGTTACCCAGCCTGGCGAGGAGCTTGTACGCGATGTTTGCGGCTTCCAGGGAGGGGAACACCAGGACATTGGCATCTTTTACCTGGCTGAAGGGGTAGCGGGTTTCAATGATTTCTGGCACGACCGCAGTGTCGGCTTGCATTTCACCATCTACCTGAAAATCTGGGCAGCGCTCCCGGATTAATTCCAGGGCTTTGCGAATCTTATCGGAGAGTGGGTGAGGGGTACTGCCGAAATTCGAGAAGGAGAGCAGTGCTACCCGGGGTTCCATGCCCAGCTGGCGGGCAAATTCAGCCGATAGACAGGCGATTTCAGCTAAATCTTCAGCCGATGGATCGATGTTGACCGTTGCATCGGTGAAAAGATAGGTCCGGTTGTCCACCACCATGATATAGGCGCCTGCCGCGCGCTTGACTCCTGGGGCGGTGTGGTGAATTTGCAGAGCAGGGCGAATTACTTCAGGATAATCGTGGGTAAGTCCGGAAACAAACGCATCCGCATCACCCATCTTTACCATCATTGGCCCAAAAACATTGGGGTCGGTCAGGCGAATATTGGCATCCTTCAAGGCAACGCCTTTGCGTTGGCGTATACTGTAAAAAGCTTCGTTGTACTCATTCCGGCGGGAGTAGGTTTCTGGATTCACGATTTCCAAATCACACTCAAGACCTAAGGTCTCAATCCGCTGTGCGATGACATCCGGCCTGCCGATCAGAATGGGATTGCCAATACCATCGTCCTGGATCATTGCGGCAGCACGAATAATCTTGGTCTCTTCACCTTCTGCAAATACGATTCGTTTCTTTGCTGGGCAGGATTGGGCCTTGTGCAAGATATAATGGCGAACTTGCTCGCCCATACCGAAGCGAAAGGCTAATTGCTCACGGCGTTTCAATTTCATCTAAAGCCAAACGCATGGCAGCACCGATTGGAGTGAGACCCCCTGCATAAAGATTGGGAGGAGTGAAAT
>JAJZSS010000362.1 GCA_021849525.1 Chloroflexota bacterium | reverse complement strand
AGGTTTTAGCCCAGGGCGGTGATGTTGAAGTTCTTCATGATGCCCAATTGATCAGCACATTTGAGGATATTGGCGCTTTATTACGTTACTGATCGATTAATCCCTTTGGATGTATGAAGGTAAACACCCACGTTGAAAAAATAATTCAATGTGGGTGTTGGATTTAATTAACCAGCGATGGAGATTATATTGATTAGCCTCGGGTATACCTAGCTGGATTCAGGTTTTTGGGCCAGGATAATTAAGTTGTTTGAGCGAGAACCGAATGGACGGCGATTGAAATCCCCATATTTTTGTTGGATGATGAGCCCTGCTGCTTGAAATTCATCCAGGTATTGGGTCGTAGGTATTAATTGATGGGTGGTTGTTACAGCCAATCGCTCTGTGACTTGATTGCCCAGGACCAGGTCGTAAAACCAGGTAAGTGTAAAGGTATGTTGATCATGTTCCCAACCGCTGCTTACCCGGACAAGAGAGCCATTTGAGGGGCATGGAAAACTCTCTTCGTCCTCTGGTTCGGCCATGCGAGGCAGGTTTGATAATAACCGCGGGTTTGGCAGCCCTGCGGCAAAAAGTCCGCCAGGTCTGAGGTGCGTAGAAGCGAGCTTTAGCATCGCTGTGCGAACCGGGTCATCAAGGGTGCTCAGGGTATTACAGGGCAGGATGATCAAAGAAAATTTTTGAGCAAAATGGAAGGCACTCATATCAGCCTGGATTACTGATGGGGATAATTTTGCTTTACGACTGTTCTTAAAGAGAACCTCCAGCATATTTGCATCCCGATCCAGGCCAGTAATGGCCAGGCCAGATTGAAGTACAGGAATTAAGATGCGACCAGTGCCACAACCTAATTCTAGAATCGGACCATTCGCCTGGCGCGCAAGATCAAGCCAGAAGGGTAGATCTTCCAGATGGCGCTGGTGATGGACATCATAGAGGTCAGCCAGCCTGCGTGGGTTATTCATCTCTATGATCTTCTTCTTGACGGTTTTGCATAACTCGGATTATACTCGTCTTGCTCGGGGCGTAGCGCAGTCCGGTAGCGCACCGCGTTTGGGACGCGGGGGTCGGCGGTTCGAGTCCGCCCGCCCCGACTTTCATCGCCTGGCATGAGGTTTTGATTTTTGCGCCAGGCTGACAAAGGGATATGGAGGGTTGCGTGGCGAAACTGAAGTATGATGGGGTCATCGAAGCAGTTCATTATCGCCCGGATGGCCAGGTTGAGTGGGCGCGCACCTACTTGCGCCGCGGACCTACTTTCTCAGATTATATTCTTCTGGATCGACAGACCCTGCTTGAACATCTTAACGCCGGAAAAAAATTCTACCTTGGCGAGCGGATCCTATATCAGGGTGGCGAATTTAACATCTTTGACCAGATCAAAGTGGTAAAAAAGAATGGTCAGGAATATTTGGTCACCCAGTCGGGGGAATTTGATGGGGACCAGTTAGAAAAAATCCCCGTCATCTAAAGTCGGGTACCACCCGACTTTTTTGTTAGTTACCTGCTGCTTGTCAAGCCTGTCAAGTAGCATATAATCTCAGTGTGACGGTTTTTCATGTTAAAGCAACGCGGAAAATAAATTTTCGTTCTGTGCTTACCAACGGGAACACGGAATAATTCAACAGGAGACTGGTATGAAAGTAGTCGACCTGGCGGTCCAAACACAGGATAAAGAAGAATCCAATTTCAGTAAACAAATTGGCAGACTGAATCCATTTGCAGCAGATAAATCCGACGGTAAGGCAACCAGCGTCGTGATTAAAATATTCGAGCGAATTCTGGATAATCAGTTTGTGCTTTTGACAAATTTAAACCTGGCAGGATTGGAAACGCCGATACCGATGGTTTTAATCGGTCCGCCGGGTATTTGGGTGATCAACGCTACGGCGGTAAAGGGTATCTTCAAGGCAACAGAAGACACCTGGGAGATCATGGATGATCGTTTCCGACGCTATCGCCTGGCGAAGCCCAATCTCTTGAATCGTACACTGAGCATGGCTGATGCCGTCGGTGAAGTGCTGGCGGAGCACGATCTAAAGCTGGAACGGATCGACTCAGCACTATTTCTTACTGATCCAGGTGTGCATGTCGATACTGCCCGCCCCAAAGTGCGGATCGTTTTAGTGGATGGGCTGGAAAGATTTGGTTTCAATCTTCTACAAAGCCGGGCAATTTGGGACAAGGCAGCTATTCACCAGGTATCGCGTGCCCTAGCAGGCGAAGGGCACCCTGCTCTGGAGCCAAAAACCTTTGAAGACGAACGCGACGCATTTTCGTTTCGCGAGTCCATTCCCGAGAATCCAACCCAACTACCACCCAACATAATTTATGATCGCAGTGAAAGCGCGATGGTAAAAAAGGTTCCACTTTCAACGAAGCAGTTGGTAGTTCTGGGATTTATGGCCATGGTGGATATCGCGGTTCTGGTAGCATTGGTCATCCTGGTTTTGAGTAATTCCTGATCATCTTTCCTGGACAAGCAAACATTTGGAAAACCCGTTTCTGTCGATTATTATTCCTGTTCACAACGAAGAGCGCCGCCTGCCCAGTACCATTGAGCAGGCGCTCCAATTTTTGGGCCGCCAGAGCTATTCAGCCGAACTAATTCTGGTTGAAAATGGCAGCCAGGACCGCACTTTGGAACTCGCGCGAACTTATGCTGCCCGAAATCCTCAGATTCGAGTGATCCAGGCACGTGCCCGTGGAAAAGGCCTGGCAGTAAGGCAAGGCATACTGGAAGCACGGGGAGAATACCGCTTCATGGCCGATGCGGATTTTTCGATGCCTCCCCAGGAGATCAACCGTTTTCTACCTCCTGCATCGGTAGATGCTGATATAGCAATTGCTTCTCGCGAGGCGCCGGGTGCAATCCGGTACAACGAACCTGCTTACCGTCATTTTGTGGGGCGGATCTTTAATCTGTTGATCCGTACCCTGGCTTTACCAGGACTTAATGATACCCAATGCGGATTTAAATGTTGGCGGGCGGAGGTAGCTGAAGATTTGTTCCCATATCAGACGCTAACCGGATGGGCTTTTGATGTCGAGATTTTGTTTATTGCCCGCCAGCGTGGTTATCGAATTGTCGAACTACCTATTCCCTGGCACTACAATTCAGATAGCAAAGTTGAGGTTGTACGCGATTCCCTCGAGATGGCTCGCGATTTATTGCGCATCCGCTGGAACTCCTGGCGCGGACGATACCGTGTCCAGCGCTAGATCTGAAATGCTGATCCCCTCACCCACTTTAATGTACGAACAATCCCTCTGGGAAGCCGGGTATCTATCGATTGCAGGGATTGATGAAGCTGGGAGAGGGGCACTGGCCGGACCCGTTGCTGCCGGAGCGGTAATCCTCCCCTGCCAGGATAGCCTTACCCAGACCCTGTGTGGCGTGCGCGATTCAAAACTGATGACGGCAACTGCTCGAGAATCCTGG
>JAJZSS010000361.1 GCA_021849525.1 Chloroflexota bacterium | reverse complement strand
GGAGTCAGCCGCTCGACCGGGGTCAGCGGGCGCGGCGTGGGGCTGGGGGTGGCATTCCCCGGGTTGATGATCAGTTTCTGCCCGATCTGCAGCGGCCAGTCCAGCTGCAGCCCGTTATTCGCCAGGATCCGCTCCACCGGCACCTTATACGCCTCAGAGATCGAGATCAGGGTGTTATAGACCTGCACCTCATGCACGATCTTGCCGTCCGCGTCTGCCGCTTCTCGCTGGACCATCCCCACCGGGGTGGGCGTCGAGTAGCCCTTGGTGTCTTTGCCGGGGATGAACAGCACCTGCCCAACCTGCAGACTGCTGGCCCGCGAAATATTATTCCATTCTTCCAGGTCATTGATCGTGATCTTGTACGCCACCGCGATCGCCCAGAAGGACTGACCCGCCTTCACCTCGTGGTAGACCATCCCTTCCGCGTCGGGCGTGGCAATCTGCACCGGGATGATGATCTGCGACACCCCCGTCACCCCGCCCGGCTGGTTCATGCTCCCCCCAGGCTGGCTGCCGTCTCCACCGGTCACAGGCTTGTATTCGCCGCAGGCTTTCGCCGAAGTATAGGCCGCCTGCAGCACGTAGTACGTCATCCCGTTTGCGGCTTTCGCCACCCCTGCCCCGATATGGCAGTATGCCGGGTTGACCGCCGGGATCATGTGCGAGGCGTCGCTCCAGGCCAGCATGATCTCATCCAGGCCAAAGGTCGTCCCCACAGCGAAGTTTTCCGTCGCCCACACCTGCGCCCCGCCGCCGTAGCCTGCTGCCTGGATCCGCCCGCGCACGTCGCCGATATGCCACGACATATTGTTGGCCGCCATGATCTCCGCCGTAGCCTGGGACACGGCGTTGATGATCGGGTCTTCGATCAGCAGCGGCAGCCCGTAGGAAGCCCGCAGTGTGTTCATGGCGATAATCAGGTCGAAGGCCGTCACCCCGCCGGACTGGGCCAGCACTCGCGCCGGCGCTCGGCCGCCTGTCCCCCTCCATGGTGCGAGCATGGCCAGGGCAAAGAGCAAGGCCAGAGCCAGACGCATCCCAATTCGAGAGAAATAGATTTTTGACATTCCGCAATTATAACGGTTGAATTGGCCATCCCTGGCCTGGTTTATAATTTTAACCGGGCAGCCTTTCTCAAAAAAACTGCCCGGCCATTCGTTTTCTTGAGCTCCCACGGCATCCCCATTTGGTGCCGATCCTGTCTGGCGCCCAGAAACCTCTGGAAAACGATATCCTGGCTTAAAGGAAGGAGAAAACCGATGAAAATCCTCGCCCTGGAAATTGAAATGCCTCATGTCGAACCAGATCAGTTCCAGCCATTCCTGCAATCCGAAGCCAGGCAGGTGTGGGACCTGGTCCAACAAGGGGTCATCCGCGAAACCTATTTCCAGGCAGCACAGCACCTGGCCGTCCTCGTCCTGGAATGCCCGGATATCGACGCAGCTCGCGCAGCCCTGCAAACCCTCCCCCTCGTGCAGGCCAGCCTGATCGACTTCAACCTCCTGCCTTTGATCCCCTACGATGGATTCGCCAGGTTGTTTACCTCCCAGAGTACGGAAGAAGTTTAGCCCCGGGACCAGGTAAAACAAACCGGGCTTCTCCTTCGAGAAACCCGGTTAAATACATGCTAATCCTTGCTAGCGGATCGTCACTACAATCTTGTAGCTGGCCGCCTTATCCCCGGCGCGCACAACCAGGATATAGTCCTGCGTAGCAGATAACTTGCCTTGGAAGTTATCTGCGTCGCCCATACCGCTCATCAGTACATCCCCATTCACGCCGTAGATGATCAGCTGCACCGGCCTGTTGGCGTCCACTTCCACCGTCATCGTCTGGCCCTGGCGGGCGCGCACCGAGTAGTACAGGCTGGCATGCGCCTTCACCGCCCGGTTATCGCTCCCCGAGTAGGCGCCCTGCGCAAAGCTGATCCGCCGTGGGACGACCATGTTCACGCTGTAATCCACCGCCCGGTCGACCGCCTGCAGCCGGATGATGTAGCTCTGGCTCAGGGGCAGCTCGCCGCGGAAGCTGGTACCTTCCGACATGCCGCTTTTCAATACGCTGCCATCCACCCCGTAGATAATAAGCTGCACACCGTTCCCGCCATCGGTGTCGGCCGCATTCTGGTCGGTCTCCACGCTCACGTCCAGGATCTGCCCCCTGGCAGCCCGCAGAATGTACTCATGGCTCTCATGCGCATCCAGCGAACCTTCCTGCAGGTCCGAGGTGGTATTGGGCTGGAAGGCAACTTTCTCGGGGATCGACACAAACAGGGAGTAGTCCCCGCCTTTGGCGCCGGTATACACATCAACGATATAATCGCCTGCACTGGGCAGGTAGCCGCGGAAGCTGGTCAATGTCTCAATCTCGCCAGCGACGGAAGCCCGCCCGTTGCGCCGGCGCACCTCAATACTGGCGCCCTCCGGCCCGGACAGGGTCACGTCGATCAGCTGGCGCGCCCCGGCCCACAGCACGTAGCGTGTCCGGCCATTGGCGTCCATATGCCCGCTCACTGTCGCCGAAGTCCCGCCGCTGTCGAAGCTGATTCGGGTCAGCGCCGCCGGCTTTTCCATACCGCCTGCCGCCAGCCCGGTCGATACACTCGACCCCATGGCCAGCGCAAAAATGACCATCATAACCAAAAAACGAAAACCATGCTGTTTCATTGTAATTCTCCTGAATCCGATCCAAACAATCGATGAACATCCATTAAGACGTTCATCCATTCCGCTTTGTTCCACCCCTTTATAGTATACGGTCATTTCCGGCCTTTGTTCCCTTAGAAAATCCTGTTTCCTCCCTTCACCGACCTTACAGGTTTCCGTACAGCTTATGCCCACTCGAGCCACCATCCCGCCACAGTCGTTGAACAAATCAGACTGCCTTAAAACCTGTACGGTCTGGTCTGGCCCGCAGTCGCCTCCTCCTTCCAATCCTACACAAACCTCCTCCTCCGCTCCCCCTTTCTCATCAACCTCTCATCCAATCCTCCATAAACCAGTCTACTAATTATGCGAACCTTCCATAGAATTTCCTTATACTCAGAAGGAAAAAAACCTCCCCTTGGCAGCCCACCTCACCCCTCCCATCCATGGCATCCTGCTCGCCAATACCGGCTCGCCAGCCAGCCCTGCCCCGGCGGACGTACGCCGCTTCCTGGCCCAATTCCTCTCCGACCGACGCATTATCGACCTGCCTCGCTGGCAGTGGCTCCCCCTCCTCCACCTGGTCATCCTCAATACCCGCCCCCGCCGCTCGGCCCTCCTTTACCAGCGCATCTGGACCGCTGACGGCTCGCCCCTGATTAACACCACCCACCTTCTCGCCCAAAAACTCGAGCAGTATTTCAACACCCCGCCCGGCCTGCCAGGCGATCCCGCCGCCCAGGCGCCTGCCGATCGTCCCTCGTTCGTCGTCGCCCCCGGCATGCGCTACGGCCAGA
>JAJZSS010000360.1 GCA_021849525.1 Chloroflexota bacterium | reverse complement strand
GCAGGCGCACCACCTGACCCTGAACTTGATCCGGCTGGCGGGGATGCTGCCGCCGGTCTCCGCCGCTTTAAGGCAAATTTACAGCGTCCCGGAGATGCCGGTGCAGGCTTTCGGGCTGCGCTTCCCGACCCCGGTAGGCCTGGCAGCCGGCTATGACAAAGATGGGTTGGGCTGGCGCGGCCTGGCTGCCCTGGGCTTCGGGCACATCGAGATCGGCACCGTCACCCCCCTGCCCCAGAACGGCAATCCCAGGCCGCGAGTCTTCCGCCTGCCGCCGGCGCAGGGAGTGATCAACCGCATGGGCTTTCCCGGGCAGGGGGCAGAATTCGTTTCCCGCCAGCTCGCCGGAAAAAAGCGCCCACCCGGGCTGGTCCTGGGAGTCAACCTGGGTAAAAACAAAGCCACTCCCAATGAAGAAGCTGCCAGTGATTATCTGAACTTGATGCGGGTGTTTGCGCCGCTGGCCGATTACCTGGCGATCAACATCAGCTCGCCGAATACGGTGGGGCTGCGGGCGCTGCAGGGCAAAGCCGCCCTGAGCGCCCTGCTGGCGGAGATTGCCGCTGAGCGCCAGGCACAGGCCAGCCAGCTGAGCCGGCCGGTTCCGGTGCTGGTGAAGCTGGCGCCTGACCTGAGCGATAGCGAGCTGGACGACGCTCTGGAGGCCATCCTACAGGCAGGGATGGACGGGGTGATCGCCACCAACACCACCATCAGCCGCGAGCCACTGGGAGCCTATGCGGGGTTGAATCCGCAGACAGCCGCCGAGACGGGCGGGCTGAGCGGCGCGCCGCTGGAAGCGATGAGCACGGCGATGGTAAAGAAGATCGTGCAGCGCACCGGAAGCAAACTGCCGGTGATCGGGGTGGGCGGAATCATGGACGCCGCCGGCGCCCGGCGAAAATTAGATGCCGGGGCGGTGCTGGTGCAGGTATACAGCGGGCTGGTGTACGCCGGTCCTGGACTGGTGCAGCAGATTGTGACAGGGCTGAAGACAGATCTACCCCGTTCGAATTGACCGGCGAAGCCAGGCAATGAAATTATCCTGTCGTGGATTTAGCAACAAACCCCAGGGGTTTTCGGAAACCTCTGGGGTTTTTGATTCGGATGGAGGCGTCAATGCTACTCTGATGACCTCAAATGGTCGAGGGTCTCAACAGCTATTCACGGTATTGCAAAATCGAACATCCAGGCCTTGCTGACCGAGTCCTGGATCATGGTTGAGCTTTCCCCCAATACTTCATACCAGACATTGCCCGGCTTCAACAGGTAAGGCCGCCCATCGGGGTCGGTCAGGCGGAGCAAATTCGTCACCGCCAGGCGCTGCCAGCGGACGGGGTAGATCCGCCCATCGCGCAGGGCATAGGCGTCGCCCTCCCCCAGTAAATTCATGGTTACCATCTCGGTGGTAGGGGTATTGGCGAAATATTCGTGTTTCACCAGCAGGATCACCAGGTTATCGGCGGCAATCGGCTCGCCGGTCAGGCTGTCAGTCAGTGGGGCATAGTTCGGGGGGACGTTGAAAGCATCGACGGTATCCTCGAAACGCAGGTAGCGGCCGGCTGCCGGGTCGTAATCCCAGCGGTTGTAAGAAAAATCCGAGAAGCTCACGTAGACCTGCTCACCCCGCTGGGGCGAATAAGGCGCCACCTGCCCAAAGCTCAACCCGCTCAGATCCTGGCGGTCGTTGTTGGTGCGCCGGGCAGCGAGATAACCCTGCAGGGCAAAGGTATCCACAAACAGCGTGTTGTAATCGTACGCCGGGCCGATGCGGCACAGCGGCGGGCAGTTATCCTCGCGCTCGACCACCAGAAAATTGCGCAGGTCTGATTCGGTCCATGGCAGGACCACGCGGTCATCTGCCCAGGCGAACACAAAGAAGGACTTATACATGCGCACGATGTGCTCGTCGAAGAAGCGTCCCGAGCGCACCGGTCCGACCCGGCTGGCGTTATTCCCATAAAAAACGGCGATAAAGCGCGTGATCAGGTCTTCGAGATAATACTCGTACACGTGATCGGCCAGGCTCAGCCCCCACTGCGGGCGCACCTTGCGCGGGAAATTGGTGATCTTGATGGCAACCGGGCGGCGGTCGAGCCGCGCTGGATCGGTCACAGGCAAACCGGTCAGCGGGTTGTAGTTGGCGGGCAGGTTTTCGCCGTTAGTGATTTCTTGGACTGCGAGGGAAGGAAAAGGTGTGGAGCTGGGCGGCGGTGTGCTGCTGGGCTTGAGCTCAAACACCGCGGCGGTGGCGGTTGGTCGCAGCGTGGGGAGAAGAGTTGGAGATGCCAAAGCCTGGGCAGCCAGAGGAGCGTTAACCGGGGCTGCCGCGCTGGCCGAACACCCTGCAGCAGCCAGCCCTAGTAGTCCAAGGCTGGCTGCCAGCAGGAGCATTCGAGCAAAGCTTCGACGAAGGCACATTTACTGGGCTAGGATTTATGGAATCTTGAACTGGATCCGCAGACCACCGTCGGTGGTTTGCTCTGAGCTCTGCCCAACCACCTCGTACCAGGCATTGCCAGGCTTGTAGGGGTACTGCGTCCCGTCGGCAAACGTCAGGGTGAACAACTTGTTCAGGTCCGGGCGGTTCCAGGTCAGCTCGTACATCTGCCCGTCTCGGAAAGCCAGGGCTTTGCCAGTGCCCTCGAGCTTGATGCGGATCACTTCATTCGGCCCGGGGCGGGAATTGAACTCGTAGGTGTGCTCGGCAAACAGGATGATGACATTGTCAGCGCTCAAGGGCTGGTTGGTTGCCCCATCCACGAGGGGAGCATACACCTCGTCCGCCGGGGTAGAAGCCTCGGTGGTGTCCTGCTCGCGCGTATATTCACCGGAATTATCGTCGTAGGTCCAGCGGGTGTAGGCGCTGATCGAATAGCGCACTGCCAGCGCCTCGCCGGCTGTGCCGCCTTCAGGCGTCTCGGGATCGAAGAGAGTGCCGGTGAGGTCCTGGACGGCGTTATCGACGCCGCGGCTGACGGCGTACTTCTGCAGCTCGGCAGTATTGGTCACCAGGAAATTAAAGCCGCTGGGATCCAGGCGGCACATCGGCGGGCAGGAAGCCGCCCCGCCCTCCAAAATCAGGCGATTGCCAAAATCGGCGTTGATCAGGCGATTGTAGATCCGAGAATCCGCCCCGCCAAAGGCAAAGATCGATTTGTACATCCAGATCAGCTGGGCATCGAACAGCCGCGCCGAGCGAATCGGGCTGACGCGTTCGGCGTCCTGGCCGTAAAAAATAGCGTGCAGGCGGGTCATCCCGCCGTTCTGATAATAATGGTAGACCGCGTCTGCCAGCGGAAGCCCGAATGTTGGGCGACCGGAGCGTGGGAAGATCTGCACCTTCACCGCCAGCGGGCGGCGGTCCAACAGCGCCGGGTTGGCAACCCGCAGCCCGGTCAGGGGGTTGACTCCGGCGGGGAAATTGCTCGGTCCAACGGGCTGAGGGATCA
>JAJZSS010000359.1 GCA_021849525.1 Chloroflexota bacterium | reverse complement strand
TGACCACGGAAAATCTACCCTGATCCAGGCCCTCACCGGGACTCATCCCGATCGTCTGAAGGAAGAGCGCGAGCGCGAGATGACGATTGACCTGGGTTTTGCCTGGATGACCTTACCCGGTAAGGAAGGTGAAGCAGGAGAAGAAATCGGCATTGTGGATGTTCCGGGGCATCGCGACTTTATCGAGAATATGCTGGCGGGTGTCGGTGGGATCGACGCAGTCCTGTTTGTGGTCGCTGCGGATGAAGGCATTATGCCCCAAACCCGCGAACACCTGGCGATCCTCAATATCCTGCAAATCCAGGGCGGCGTGGTCGCCCTGACGAAGATCGACCTGGTCGAAGATGCAGAATGGTTGGATCTGATCGAAGAAGACCTGCGCCAGGCTTTTCAGGGAACCATCCTGGCGGAGGCGCCGATCGTGCGGGTATCGGCTCGCGCCGGCACCGGGCTTGACCAGCTGCGCACAGCTTTACGCGACTGCCTGGCAGACCGCCCACCGAAAGCCGATATCGGAAGACCGCGCTTGCCAGTGGATCGCATTTTTACCATTGCCGGGTTTGGCACAGTGGTCACCGGCACCCTGACGGATGGGCATTTACGCCTGGGGGATGAGGTCGAAATCCTCCCCGCCGGGCTGCGCGGGCGCGTGCGCGGGCTCCAAACCCACAAACAAAAAGAAACCCTGGCAACTCCGGGCAGCCGGACAGCGATCAATATCAGCGGGGTAACCGTTGAAGAGATCCAGCGCGGCGATGTTGTCTGCCATCCCGGCGCGTATCGTCCCACCCGTTTACTGGATGTCCATTTCCAGCTCCTGGCAGATGCCAGCCAGCCGGTGAAGCATAATACTATGGTCAAATTTTTCACCGGGGCTGCCGAATCGGTCGCCCGCCTGCGCCTGCTGGGGATCGAGGAGCTCAAGCCCGGTGAAGCTGGCTGGCTGCAATTGGAGCTTTCCCAGCCGGTGACAGTTGTCCGCGGAGACCGCTATATTCTCCGCCGGCCATCACCGGGCGAGACATTGGGCGGCGGCGTGATCGTCGATCCGGCCCCTAAAGGTCACCATAAACGCTTTGACCCGGCTGCCCTGGCGCGCCTCGACTCCCTGCGCCAGGGAACGCCGGCGGATATCCTTCTCCAGGCCATGCTGGCGCTCGGAGCTGCCTCAATTCGCGAGGTACAGGCCCGCTCCAGCCTGCAAAAGAGCAGCGCCGACGAGGCTCTCCGGGAGCTCCTGTCTGCAGGATTAATCTTGCCCCTGGATGGAACTGACTCATCCCTGGTGACCTCGGAAACCCAGATGATCAGCCGGAGTTATTGGGAACAGTTGCGAGAGCGCGCCCGCCAAGAAGTGGATCGCTACCACCAGAACAACCCGCTGCGCCTGGGAATACCCCGCGAGGAGCTGAAAAGCCGCCTGAAAAATTCGCCCGCCTTTACCCCCCGCCTGTTCAATGCCCTGGTCAGCAGCCTGGTGGCAGCGGATGAGCTGGAGGAGAGAGGCGCCCTGGTGATGCAGCGCGGCCGCCAGATCCAGTTTACCCCCCAGCAGCAGCAGCGCCTGGGTATTCTGCTCCAAAAGTTCGCCGCGGCGCCTTACACCCCGCCATCCGCGAAGGAGAGCGCAACGGAGGTCGGCGATGACCTGCTTGCGGCTCTGATCGATACCGGCGAGCTGGTTTCGGTGGGGCAGGATGTTCTCTTCCGCAGCACCGATTATGAGCGCCTGGTGGCAGAGATCCGCCGCCTGCTGGAAGCCCGCGGCACGCTCAGCGCGGCTGAAGTGCGCGATCATTTCAACACCAGCCGCAAGTACGCCCTGGCCCTGCTGGAGCATTTGGACGCCACCGGCCTCACCCAACGGGTGGGAGATGTGCGTCGGCTGCGCTAATTCGACGCTTGCGCTAATTCGTCGGCTGCGCTGATGCGACGCCTGCGCTAATCCTTTGCTGGGGTTTATTCACACTGTTGTAAAGCTCGACGGTATAACAGGATGTTATAATCCAGCTAAAGAATTTCGGGAATTAGCCCGTGCTGCAAGGTCAACTCCGACCAAACAGCCAGGGGAAACAGGTGGTGCGCCAGTGAAACAAGCCCAAAAAGCATTCAATTTGAGCAAGCTCGCCATCAGTATGCTTGCTCTGATGATCATTGGCAGCCTGGTATGGCAGCCCGGTTCAATCGGCCACGCTGCGGCGATCTTAACCATTGAGCCCCTGACCTGGAACATCATCGGCCTGGATGAAGATGACCTGAATGCCGGGCCGAATACTTACCCGGTGGGCGCACGGGCGTGCAACAGCGGGGATGAAGCCGCCCAAAACCTGGAATTCAGCCTGGTGTGGGATGATGACAACCCCGATATCAGCCTGATTGGTCCATCCAACTACAGCCTATCTCAGTTAGATCCCTCTAACTGCCGGGATTTCTATTTTCAGATCCTGGTGAACCGCACCGACGCAGCGTATGACAGCAGCCGCAATTTCCACTTTAACCTGACGGCTACCGGTCTGGACCCGGTAACAACACCCAATACCACTGAGATCTATGTTCAGCCCTACTTTAATGAGAACCGTCAGACGAATGACAATATGAGCGATTTCGTCATTCGCGGTCCTTCCATCGTCGAGGTGGGTCAGATCGTCCAGTTCACGGGCGCCAGCACGATCGATGATCCGGGGATGCAGCAGCTGGAGCACCTGATCGAGCTGCCCCCCGATTTATTCAGGATTATCTCAATCCAGACCAGCTACACCATCCCGATCGTGTTTTCCATCCAAGCCAATTACGGCGACGGCTTTGGTTGGGTTAACGATATCACCAGCCCGGCTTACCGTTCTTGCTCCGGTGACCCTCTCATCCCCGGACAGCCCCCTGTGGTAGGTGGAACCACCCTGGTTACCTATACCGTCGAAGCTATCGACACCGGATTTGCAGTTTTGAACGGCGCGGTATTATCCTATAACGGCGGGGCGTATATCTACCAGCCTAACGCCACCAGCTTATCCGTCACGGTGGTTGATCAGCTCCCCAATACCGATACACCAACGGCCACTCAGACCGATACCCCCACCAGCACCGCGACGGCCACCGTCACCGGCACGCCGCCAACTTCCACAACCACAGCCACAGTTACCGGAACGCCACCCACGTCCACTTCATCGGCGACGACCACCAGCACGGCGACCAACACGCCAACCTTTACGGTCACCGGCACCCTGCCCACCCCCACCCGCACCAGCACCCCCACGATGACCGGCACGATCACTCCCAACACGGCGCTCACCAATGCCGTCAGTCCGGCGGAGGCGCGGGTCGGATCGAATTTCACTTTCACCATCCGGGTGACGAACAACGGCAGCGCCACGGCAACCGACGTGACCGTGCGCAGCTCGTATTCGACCTACGAGACGATTTCCAGCGCCAACAGCACCAAAGGGACTACGAATACAAGC
>JAJZSS010000358.1 GCA_021849525.1 Chloroflexota bacterium | reverse complement strand
TTATGAGCAAACAATACATGCCTATCCAGGCGGAGGTGGGGCATATATTGTGGCAAGGGACAATCTGGGTGAGCTACCTGCGCAAACCGCGGGAGCTGCCTTACTCACCGATTACATTCTTACTGTGGCGGTTTCCATATCCTCTGGCGTAGCCCAAATTGTCTCAGCCTACCCATTGATATATCCTTATCGAGTTCATCTGGCGGTAATCCTGGTGATGTTGATCATGCTTGCGAACCTGCGCGGCGTGAAAGAATCGGGCACATTGTTCGCTATACCAACTTACTTCTTTATCTTCATTATGGTTCTCACGGTGGGTTATGGAATGCT
Source organism: Chloroflexota bacterium (assembly GCA_021849525.1). GTDB lineage: Bacteria > Chloroflexota > Anaerolineae > Anaerolineales > UBA4823 > JAJZSS01. The sequence goes on along the minus strand of JAJZSS010000358.1, from coordinate 3,128 downwards.
GCGTTACTTCACTGGTAACCTTGGCGTGGTGATTGACCCGCCAGAAATCCATATAGTTGGTCTGGTTACAACAATCACACCTTTCCTTATTCTGCATGCTTTTTCTAGTGGAACAGCTGCATTAACCGGGATTGAAGCGATCTCCAATGGGATCACCGCGTTTAAAGAACCGCGCAGTAAGAATGCCGGAATCACTTTAATCTGGATGGCTCTTATCCTGGCTACTTTATTCCTCGGGATTACCTTTCTGGCCGGACAGGTTCATGCCGTACCATCCGAGTTTGAAACTGTCATCTCGCAGATCACGCGCACGATTTTTGGGGGGCAAAAATTCCTTTACTTGGCGACGATCGCCGGTACGGCAATCATCCTGGTTCTGGCAGCCAATACCGCCTTCGCCGACTTTCCTCGCCTGGCTGCATTGCATGCCGGGGATGGGTTTCTGCCTCGCCAGTTCACCTATCGCGGCAGCCGGCTGGTTTTTTCCACCGGGATTGCTGCCCTGGCCATTATTGCCAGCCTGCTGATTATCCTCTTCCAGGCCAGTGTAACCCGGCTGATCCCGCTCTATGCTATCGGTGTCTTTCTATCTTTCACCTTGTCCCAAACCGGCATGGCGCGGCGTTGGTGGAAATCCGGGCATCTCGAGCCGGGGGTAGAAGTCAAAGAACCCGGATCGATCCTGCGTTATGATAAAAACTGGGTGATAAAAATGATCGTCAACGGGGTGGGCGCTGTAGCCACCTTTGTTGTGATGATTGTTTTTGCCCTGACCAAATTTAAAGATGGCGCCTGGATCGTGATCCTTTTAACCCCAACTCTGGTGATGATCTTTTTCTCCATTCATCATCATTACAAGAATGTTGCCCGCCAGCTCTCGCTGGAAAACGACGTCACTCAATTCCATGCCAGCCACAATCGGGTGGTCATCCCAATCAGCGGCGTCCATCAAGGCACCCTGGCAGCGCTCCGTTTTGCACGCACGATCTCCGATGACATCACGGTTGTGAACGTAGCCTCTGATCCGGCCGAAGCTGATAAAATACGGATGAAATGGGAAGTATGGGGCGAAGGGATCCGCCTGGTCATCCTGAATTCACCCTACCGGCTGCTGATTGAGCCTCTACTCACCTACTTAAATCGCCTGGAGAGTATCCAGCAACCAAATGAGCTGCTTACCATTGTTGTCCCCCAATTCAAACCGCGGCACAGCTGGGAAAATATCTTGCACATGCGAACTGCCGACACTTTACGTAAAGTTCTTCTTAACCGGGAGGATATCGTTATTGTGGAGGTCCCGTACCAGGTTAAATGACCTGCATGGCCAGGACAGCGGTTAACATGGAAAAAAGTCTGAACAAAACGCCCCAGGGTAACACAGGCGAGCACAACGCAGAAAACTTGCGCTGGTTAAACCACCCGCACAACCGTTTCTGGCGCTATGTGATCAGTATCGCTTTAGTCGTCCTTGCGACCTTGATCAGTGTACCCATCCACCTCATTCTGGAACCTGCCAATCTGGTGATGGTTTTCCTGGGGGTAGTTGTCGTGGCAGCAATCTATCTGGGTCACGGACCAGCCATCCTGGCATCGATCCTCAGTGTGCTCTTTTTCGATTTTTTTCTGATCGAGCCGCGCTACAGCCTGAGTGTCCACGACACTCAATACCTGATTACTTTTATAGGCCTGTTAGTTGTGGGTTTGGTAATCAGCACCACCACTGCAACCCTGCGTTACCAGCTTGAAGCCCTGGACCGGCGGCAGCGGCATTCGTCAGCCCTTAATTCGCTCAGTCGCGACCTGACCGGGGCAATCAAGCTGGATGAAATGCTGGCTTCGGTCGTCAAGCATGTTCGAGAAACTTTCGGCCTGGAAGTTAATATCCGTTTACCAGAGCAACCAGCCACAAACTTCCCGGCTGAGGGGGTTTCAATTCCCCTCAGAACAATCCACGGGATGGTGGGAACAATGGATATCATCCAGACAGCCGAAAGCGAGCCGTTGACCCAGGAACAAACTCAACTTCTGGAAGGTTTTGCCAACCTGGCGGCCCTGGCGATCGAGCGCGCCAGCCTGGCAGAGCAAGCCCGGAAGGCTCAAATTCACCAGACCACCGAACGCTTACAGGCCGCCCTGCTTAACTCCATCAGCCATGAATTGCGCACCCCCCTGGTGTCTATCACCGGAGCGCTGAGTGCATTGGCTGAAGTCACCCAGGCAGAGAACCCTTCCCAGATGGATTGGAGTGCATGGCAGGAACTGGTGGATACGGCCTATGGGGAAGCGCAGCGCATGAATCTATTGGTGAGCAACCTGTTGAATATGACCCGCCTGGAAGCCGGGGCATTTCAATTGCTCCTGGAGCCATGCGACGTACAGGATTTGATCGGAATTGCATTGTCACGCTACTCCGAGCGGCGCTACCCGGTAGAGCTAAAAGTAAACGCTGCCGATGATTTACCCCTGGTGCAGGTGGATGTATCATTGATGGCGCAAGTGCTGGTGAACCTGCTGGATAACGCAGTCAAATACTCACCGGAAGTCAGCACCATTGAGATCCAGGCCAGGCTTCTCCCAGAAGGAGTGCTGTTGGGCGTGGCAGACCGGGGCAGCGGCATCCCAGAAGAAGATCTGGAGCGAATCTTTGATAAATTCTTTCGCAGCCGGCAGCAAAACATCAGTGGGACCGGACTAGGGCTTTCGATCAGCAAGGGGATTGTCGAAGCACATGGCGGGCAAATTTGGGCTGAGAATCGCCCCGCTGGCGGGACGCTGATCCAGATCTTATTACCGTTGCCCAATGGTAATGGTAAGGAAATTCAGGCATGAGTTCAAACGAAAAGGGTCTGCGCATCCTGGTTGTAGACGATGAACGCGCCATCCGCCGGTTTCTGCGAGCTTCTCTGACCACCCACGGGCATACGATCTTTGAAGTAGCTACCGGCGCCGAGACTTTGGCGGCGGTTGCCGAGAACCGTCCAGATATCGTCTTTCTCGATCTGGGTTTGCCGGATATGGATGGGATGGAAGTCACTCGCCAGCTGCGGGAGTGGACTCAGGTGCCGATTATTATCCTCACCGTCCGCGACCAGGAGAAAGATAAGATCGCAGCACTGGACGCCGGCGCA
>JAJZSS010000357.1 GCA_021849525.1 Chloroflexota bacterium | reverse complement strand
CATCCCCACCTGGAATTCCGGCATTGACATCCAGCACCTGTGCCCCGGCCTCGACCTGGCGGCGGGCGTCTTCCAGGGCGACCGAATAATCGCCCTGCGCCATTGTCTCCGCCAGTTTCTTACGCCGGGTCGGGTTGATGCGTTCACCGATCATCACAAAAGGCTGGTCTGGCCCTATCAGGACTGTTTTCGAACGGTTGGTTAAAGTCGTGTTCATTTTCTTCCTTGATTTTATTTTGAGTTGGCTGGCTGTTGCCATTTATAACACGCCGGGTAACCTTTGTCCACGACCCTGGTCATCTACCGGAGATGCAGCAGCATCCTGGGCCTGTTCTGAACGATGTTTTAGGTGTTATCATTGGCGCAATCAAAAACCTGTCCAATCGATTCACCGGAATATATCAATAAGGAAAAAGCTATGGATTTTGCCGAACGCGTCCAAAATCTGACTCCCGAAGGTGCCTACCATATGCTGGCCCGCGCCCAGGCCCTGGAGGCTGCCGGATATCCAATTATCCACCTGGAGATCGGGCAGCCCGATTTCCCGACCTTTGAAAATATTGTCGATGCCGGCATCCAGTCCATCCGGGATGGCTTCACCCGCTACACCCCCACCGCCGGGATAAAACCCTTACGCGAGGCCATCGCCCTCCAGGCCAGCCAGCGCAAAGGCTTTCCGGTAAAACCCGGCCAGGTGGTCGTCGGCCCTGGGGCCAAGCCGGCGCTGTTCTTTCCCACCCTGGCCCTGGTCCGCCCAGGTGATGAAGTGATCTACCCCGACCCTGGCTTCCCGACCTACCCTGCCATGATCGCAGTCGCCGGCGGCACACCTGTCCCTGTTCCACTGCGTGAAGAGGATGATTTCTCCTTCGACCTGCAGGCTTTTGACCGGGCGATCAACCAGCGCACCCGCCTGGTGATCATCAATTCCCCCAGCAACCCTACCGGCGGGGTGATGCCTCTCGCTGCCCTGCAGCATATCGCCGCCGCTGCCCAGGAGCATGACTTCTGGGTGCTCTCCGATGAAATTTATGACCAGCTGGTCTATGAAGCCCCCGCCCCGAGCATCGCCGCCCTGCCCGGCATGGCCGGGCGCACTGTCATCTGCGATGGATTCTCAAAAGCCTACGCCATGACCGGTTGGCGGCTGGGCTTCGGCATTATGCCCGAGGCTCTGGCTGAGCGCGTCGAGCTGCTGCTCACCCATTCTATCGGCTGCACCGCCAGCTTTACCCAGGTAGCCGGAGTCGAAGCCCTGCACGGCCCCCAGGATGAAGTCCACCGGGTCGTGGCCGAATATCGCCGCCGCCGGGATATGCTGGTTGCTGGCCTGAACCAGATTCCGGGGATCACTTGCCGCCTGCCCCAGGGTGCGTTTTATGTGTTCCCCAATATCACCCGCCTGGGAAAAAGCTCCGACTGGTTGGCCGATTACCTGCTGACCGAAGCGGGGGTCGCCGTTTTACCAGGTACTTCCTTCGGCGCCAACGGCGAAGGCTACCTGCGCCTGTGCTTCGCGAACTCAATGCCCAATCTTCAACAGGCTCTGACACAGATGGCTGGCGCCCTGGCAAAGCTTTAATACCTGACTTATCCACACAAAAACCCCGCCTCAAGCTCGAACGAGGCGGGGTTTTGATTTCGATTACAGCTTGGGCAGAACAATGGTCTGCTGCTTCTGGTATTTTCCCTTCTTATCGGCGTAAGAAACTTCACACTGCTCATCGGCTTCGAAGAAGAGCACCTGGGCAATCCCTTCATTGGCGTAAATGCGCGCCGGCAGGGGCGTCGTATTGGAAATTTCCAGGGTCACATACCCTTCCCACTCCGGCTCAAAAGGCGTCACGTTGACGATGATCCCACACCGGGCGTAGGTGCTCTTTCCTAGGCAGATCGTGAGCACACCGCGTGGGATCCGCATATACTCAATCGTGCGTGCCAGAGCAAAGGAATTCGGGGGAATTACACAGACTTCACCTTTGTAATCCACCATCGATTGCGGATTGAAATTCTTTGGATCGACGACTGCTGAATAGACGTTGGTGAAGATCTTGAACTCATCCGCCACCCGGATGTCATAGCCATAAGACGACACCCCATACGAAATCACCCCGTTCCGCACCTGGCTATCGGCAAAAGGTTCGATCATATTGTGCTCGCGCGCCATCTTGCGAATCCAATGATCTGGTTTCAGTCCCATGATGCTCCTCTTTGTAAAAACAAAGTTTAAGTACCGGCAGAATTTTACCAGCCGCTGGCAGAAAATACGGCCTCAAATAATTGCTGTTTTTCATCGGCGTTCATGAAGCGCGCTCGCGCATAATCCACAAACAGGATCGGCGCCAGCTCGGTGCTGATGTAGCGTCCATCATAGAACACATGCCAGTCGATGAACCCCTGCCGGGTCGCCAGGCTGATATCATACTGGTCGAAAAACAGGTTCCCCAACCCATAATGGATAAAAGCGCCGCCCTCAAAAGCCATCGCCTGGGGCTGGTGCGCCTGGCTGCCGCTGACGATGACCGCCCCCGCCTCTGCCAGGGAGCGAAAATCTTTGACCTGATCCGGCTGGGCCTTGTAAGTGTAATACTCAAAGTGCTGGAAAGTGGCAATCGGCAGATATCCTTCGCTGCGCAGCCGGGCAATCTCCTTCGTCATATAGTCAAAATCGCACTTGACCGCTCCCGGGTGCTTCGGGCCAGCCTGGGCATAGCCGCCGCCTTTGGCATTGCAACCAATAAACGCCAGGCGATTGCCATTATGCTCTACCAGGTAAGCCTTGCGCCCATCATCAAGGTTCTCCCCGCCGCCGTAATACCCCCAGCTGCGCTCCCGGTACAGGTCCAGGGTCAGCAGCATGGCTTCTTCACCCCAATCCTGAAAATGATCGCCGGTCAGCTCCACGATGTCTGTTCCCACCGCTTCCAGCAAAGCAATATAGCTCGGGTCGCTGCAGAAGCGCAGGCCAGCCTGCACCGGGTTGGGGAATGGGCAGTTACGGGCAAAGGGGATTTCATTGCTGATATGGGTCAGTCCGGCGCTGCTCAACAGCCCGGCTATATCCCGCCCGGGGTAAAGTACGCCCTGGCGCTCCATGGTGTATGCAGTCGCCCGCACCAGCGCCGTTACCCCGGTCATCGCCACCGTGGTCAGGCGGTCAGCCCGCCAGTTTGCCGTCTTCGCCAGCGGCGCCCCGCTCTGTGAACCGTATAAAGCAACGATGGCTTCTGCGACCTGCGCGTCGCCGGTCAGCGAGATGGGCAGGGTCAGCGGGTAGGCGCCGGGGTCAAAACCCGGCTGCAAGGGGGACTGCCCTGCGACCTTCAACACCTTCCAGCGCGGCTCGAGGGCTTCGAAAGGTATGATCGCCCAGGCAGGCTGCTTCTTCCAGGCTTCGCCGAGTATCTCTTCGCTCCCCAGGACCTGCACCGCGCCCTCTGTCGGCGCGCCCCAGGAGATCGG
>JAJZSS010000356.1 GCA_021849525.1 Chloroflexota bacterium | reverse complement strand
AAAATAATTGCCTGTCAGCAGTTTCATCCTGCTGAGAAAAACATCGCAACAGCACGGTTGATGACGTCCAAAATCCAGCCGGGTAAGACCCCGATCCAGAGCATCAAGATCATCAGCGGTACGATCACAAAGATCTCACGGGCGTTGATATCGCTTAGATGCCCGGCCCATTTTTCGTTCAGTGGGCCATGCAAGACTTTGCCTATCCCTTTCAGGATATAAGCGCCCGTGAAAAACAACCCGATCATTCCGAGCGCAGTATATAAGGGCAAGATCGGCCAGGAACCCCGCACCACCAGAAATTCTGATACAAAGCCATTCAAGACCGGTAAGCCCAGAGACGCCATTGAGGTAAAAATCAGGATGCCGCCATAAACCGGAACGAGGGGGAAGAGACCGCCATATTCGTTCAAGTCACGGGTATGCGTGCGCTCATAAATCACGCCGACCAGGAAGAACATGCCAGCCGCGGAGAGGCCGTGATTGAACATCTGCAGCACTGCGCCGTTCAATGCGATATTGGCGTTCTCTGTTCCGATGGCAGCGGCGGCTGCTGCGATGCCCAGGACCACAAATCCCATGTGGTTGACCGAGGAATATGCCACCAGGCGCTTGAAATCGGATTGTCCATACGCGGCCAGCGCTCCGAAGATGATCGCCATCACTGCCAGGAAGGCCAGGACCGGGGCATATTTTGCGGATTCTACAGGGTAGAGCGGCAGTACCAGGCGCAAAAAGCCATAAGCGCCCAATTTCAACAATACGCCGGCCAGGATCATCGAGCCTGCTGTGGGTGCTTCGGTATGCGCATCTGGCAGCCAGGTGTGGAATGGCCAGATCGGAACTTTAATCGCAAAGGCAATCGCAAATGCCCAGAAAGCTACCGCTTTCACCGTTTCTACCGGCAGCCCGAAGAGGGTGCCTTCGACGCTGGGCCAGCGCTGGAACAGCTCAACCAGGTCGTAAGTTCCTGATACTACCCCGATCATCTGGATTGCCAGGAGCAAGCCGAGCGAGCCGGCCATGGTATAGATCATGAATTTGAAGGAGGCGTAGATCCGGGCAGGCACTTTAATCCCACCCCAAATCTGGCGTTCGCCTTTTTCGCTGCCCCACTGGTTGATCAGAAAATACATCGGGACCAGGCCGAATTCCCAGAAGACGAAAAAGAGCAACAGGTCCAGTGTCAAGAAGACGCCCAGCATCCCAAATTCAAGCAGGAAGAACAGGATCATATATGAGCGGACATTTTCCTGGACACTGAAAGAAGCCAGGATTGCCAGTGGGGTGAGCAGCGTGGTGAGCAGAACCATGCTCAAGGAGATACCGTCGATACCGAGATGGTACGAGGAATTTAGCGCGCCATACCAGACGAATTTTTCTTCAAGCTGGAAACCCACCAGATGGCTATCGAAATTAAACCAGGCGACCAGGGTGAGAATAAACGGGATGAAGCTGCCGATAAAGGCAACCCAGCGCAGCATGCCTTTTTGATCGCGCGGCACAAACAACATGAGCAGCGCCGTCGCGACTGGAGTGAGTAGTATGAAAGAGAGCAGATGATTTTCTAAGAACGCCATGTGTCGCTCCTACAGTCGCTTAGCGGGTGTAAACCAGCAAATAATAAAAGAGGGCGCTGAATGCAGCCACGCTGACCAGAGCCAGGATCATATACTGCTGGATGCGGCCAGTCTGAATGGGACGCAAAACCTGACCCAGTTTTTTGGCGCCTTCGCCGACCTTGTCGCCAAAACCATTGATCACCGGGGCATCGAAATAATTTCGCAAGGCTGAGCCAATTTTCAGAGTCGAAGCTGCAACACCATGCAAAAACCCATCGATGACCGTGCGGTCCATCCACAGCGAAGTAAAGGTTGCGCTCAACCACTGGGCTGGACCGATAAAGATTGTCTCGTAAATCTCATCGATTTTATATTTGTTCTTCAATAAATCGAAGTAGCCGCCCAGGACTGGCTTGAGCGGATCCACCGCGGACGCAGATTTCACCCGGCTGTAAACCGTCCAGCCTGCCCACAAGCCGCCTAAAGCCACGACCAGAGAGGTCAGCAAGGGAACGACGTTGAAATCAACGGCAGTTGGATGCTCCAGCAACGTCCCGCCGACAAATTCGTGGAACCAGTTCGGAATCAAGCCGCCAATCACAGGGAAGTGCTCCGGGATACCCACCCAGCCGGCGCCGATGGCAAAGACCGCCAGAATGCTCAAAGGCACGGTCATCGTCCAGGGGGTTTCCTGGGCATGTTCGGCGGCTTTGGTACGCGGTTCGCCCAGGAAGGTCAGGGTGATCTGGCGCATGGTATAGAAAGCGGTCAGCAGCGCTGCCAGGGCGAGAACCCCAAAGACAACGTAATGCCCATGCCCGAAAGCGTCGGCAAGGATTTCATCTTTAGACCAGAAACCGGCCGTGACCAGGGGGAAGCCAGATAAAGCAAACCCACCGATCAGAAAAGTCCAAAAGGTGACCGGCATTTTCTTGCGCAGGCCGCCCATATTGTACATATCCTGGGGATCGACATGCTCACCAGTATGCAGCACACCGTGCTCCATGCCGTGGATCACCGAGCCGGAACCAAGGAAGAGTAATGCTTTGAAGAAAGCATGGGTAATCAGGTGAAAAGCCGCTGCGACATAAGCGCCAATTCCCAGGGCAGCAATCATGTAGCCCAGCTGGGAGATGGTGGAATACGCCAGAACGCGCTTGATGTCATTTTGTGCCAGGGCAATCGTGGCCGCGAACAGCGCCGTAAACGCTCCGACCACCGTCATCACGGTCATCGCCGAGGTCAGCTCGCCGTGTTCCATGCCTGCGGAGATCAGGGGGAACATGCGGATGACCATATACACGCCGGCGGAAACCATTGTTGCGGCATGGATCATGGCCGAAACAGGGGTCGGGCCTTCCATCGCATCCGGTAACCAGACATGCAGTGGGAACTGGGCGGATTTACCAACCGTACCCAGGAAGAGCAGTGTGCCAATCAGGCCGGCTGCTGAAAGCCCCAAAAAGCCGCCCACGGCAGGTGTGGTGGCCAGCATGTTGAGGACTTCCTGGTTATAAAGGATGTCGCGGAAATTCAACGTGCCGGTGATGGAATACAGGTAGGCAATCCCCAGCAGCATGAACATATCACCGATGCGGGTGGTGAGGAATGCCTTGACCATGGCCGCACGGGCGGATTCCTTGCCGTACCAGAAGCCGATCAGCAGGTAAGAACAGAGCCCCATGATTTCCCAGCCGGCGAACAGCGAAACAAGGTTATCGCTGACTACCAGCAAATACATCCCAAAAGCGAAGAGACCGATGAAGGCAAAAAACCGGGCATACATCGGTTCGATCGAGGGTACTTGATGGGAATGCCCGTGAGCATCGGTCACTGTGGCGCCATGCGGTGGCAGCCCTTTGCGGTCGTGATCGCCCTTTGGCTGGCCAAAATTATGGTAGCCC
>JAJZSS010000355.1 GCA_021849525.1 Chloroflexota bacterium | reverse complement strand
CCTGGGCTAAAACCTGTCGCACAGCTTCTTCTACCGCGTCGGGAAGCTGAATGAATGTTCCACCACAAAATGGACAAGCACTGAGTATTTCGGCAGTTACATAGTCACAGCTCTGGCATTGAAAACCTGTAGCTCGAAAGCCATCCCGAAGGATTAAGGTTTGCACTCTACCCGAACGTACAGCGCCAAGAGTATCTTCCAACTGGAGGACACCACCCCGTCCTTTGGCAGCTCCGGTGATCATGGCGTCAACCAGTTTTTTCTCTCGCTGGAGCTCAGCTGCATCCCCTACCTTCATTGCTCTTTCAAGAATTTCTGGCTCTGTTGCAGACATACTTACCGGAAATGTTCCTACAACCAGGCTTTGCCAGGCTTTGGGCAGGTGGCTGCGGAATGCTGCAACATTATCATCCGTCCCACCAATTAGTATTCGACGGACATTATTTTCGGTAAAAAACTGGGTAGCAAAATCAACTGCCTCTTTCGAATTTCGGTCGGTTAATTCATCTACATAATCGGATTGGTTGGCATTGCTCGATCTACCAGATCTACCGCCTACCGCCTGTGATCCTCCGCCTCGTTTGGCATGGCGAATAGCTTCACCCATAATCCCATCCTGTTCGTGGATTTCACCCAGATGGAATTTGAACAAGCGGGCGCCCTGTTTATCTACCAATACTACGCCATAGCCTCCAAATGCATCCAACACATCTGCCAGTGGTTTGACGTACGGGTGTTCGCCCATCCGCACTCGCGGTCGGAGACGGACATGAAGTGGGTACGCCCTGAAGAACCCCTCTGCTGAGCACGTAAATATCGCAACGCTGCGACCTGTCCAGTTATAGTCATGATCAAAATATCGCAGCACCGCAGCTACATCGTCTGGTTGGTTGACCCCTTTAAGCATACTGCGCAAACGCAGCTTATGTCCATCCGCGCTCCCCTCCGCCGGATCTGTGCTTTGATAAACACTGAGGATTGGGGATTTCGCCTGGTAGCTTAACAATTCCTGCAGGTCATGATCAGTCAACATTTATAGCCTCCTGTTCACAAATAGTGCCCGATGGCTGCTTGCAGACGATTGAGCTAATAATGTTCGCATCAGGGGTTGGGTCGTTTATCCAGCGTCACCTCCAGTTTAATTTCATCACCACCGCGCAATATCGTCAAAACGACATTTTCACCGGGTCCTTTATATTTAACCAGGTAACTGATTAAATCGTTGAAGTTTTTGACCGGCTGATCATCGATAGCGGTAATTAAATCTCCGCCAGCAGGTAAACCGGTGATATCCGATGGCAGATCACCGGCTTTCACTCCAGCCCGATCTGCCGGGCCTCCCGAAGTCACACCGGTTACATAAACTCCCAACGACTGTGACAAACCCAGCGCTTCCTGATAGATCAGCGTTAAATCATCGAGGCTGGTAATTCCCAGATAAGGGTAATCATATTTCCCATCGGCAATTAAGGATGGGGCTACTCTCTTCACAACATTAACCGAAACTGCAAAACCAATTCCGGAATTTGTTGGCTCGCCGCTGGTGGTGAAATTGGATGTCCGGATCGATTCATTGACCCCAATCACCTCACCTTGTAAATTAAGCAGGGGTCCACCAGAATTACCTGGATTGATGGCCGCATCAGTCTGGATAATATCACCGGCTGAAAAAGTACCGCCATCTGCAGTTGTATGCAATGATTCCAGGGTGCGTCCCAGACCAGAAACAATCCCGGTGGTCATGGTACCAGCTAAACCAAAGGGATTGCCAATCGCGATGACCGTCTGTCCTACCTGAACGGCATCCGAATCGGCGAGCGCCAGTGGGAAAAGCTCGCTTTCCGGTGCATCCACTTTAATGATTGCCAGGTCTGAATCTAAGTCCTCGCCGATTACCTCACCTCGTGCCTTGTATCCAGAAGCAAAAGCTACTTCCAGATCGGTGACCCCTTCAATGACATGGTAATTAGTTACAACATGGCCCTGGGTATCGATCACAAACCCAGACCCCAAGCCACCGCCCTCCTCCGTCAGTACCCGGATTGAGACCACACCGGGGTTCACCTTTTGATACAGGCCAATTAACGTATCCTGGGCAGTAACCATATCCAATACCGTCACTTGTGCAGGCTCCAGGCCAGCCTCATTGGATGGGGCTGGAATCACTGCTTCTTGTGGAGGCGCAGTCACTTCAGTTGAGGGGCGGTTACCAAATATTTGATCTGCTGATGACCCCGTAAGGGTCTGACACGCCAGTGTCGATAATACCAAAACCAAAACTGTCAGTAGAAATAGACTTGTCCGTTTCATTACCAACTCCTATCCGATTTCACTCATTGCTTATGCAATGGGACATTCACTTTGTATGGGCTAATTCTTGAAACAACGAGCGTTGCTTCTCCGAAAGCTGGCGTGGGATAAGCACTTTCACACGCACAAATAAATCGCCATGGTGGTCAGGTTGCTTAAGTTTTGGCATTCCCCTTCCAGCCAATCGGAACGTCTGACCATTCTGTGTGCCTGCCGGAATGGTCAGAACGACTTTTCCGGATAATGTATCTACCTGTGTATCTCCACCCAACACCGCGGTATATACATCGATTGGCGCTTCTGTGTACAGGTCATCCCCTTTCCGCTCAAAGCGCGGATCAGAGGCGACCTGGATCACCAGGTATAAATCACTTTTTTCACCAGGGCCGCCCGGAGAAACTACTTGAGGCACGCGAACTTGCGTGCCTGTACGTGCGCCTTTGGGGATTTTGACCTCCAACCGGCGGCCATCCAACTCCATCAGGCGAGTTGTCCCTGAAAAGGCTTCATAAAGACTGATCTCGACCTGCTGTTCGTAACTGGGCCGGGGTTGGGAAGCGGCACGACCTGTATTCCGGACGCCACGCGACTGGCCAGGCATTCCTCCAAAGATCCGTGTAAAAAACTCGGAAAATTCGCCTCCCAGAATATCATTGATATCCCCATACTCTACCCGAACATTTCCACCCCCACCTGCCGCTGATCCACTGAACCAGTCTTCCCAATTGAAATTACCAGGCGTACCGCCTCTCTGTTGGTAACGAGAATAAGACTCCCCAAGCTGATCATAACGCGCCTTCTTTTGAGTGTCTCCCAGTACCTGGTATGCTTCATTCAGCTCTTTAAACTTTTCTTCTGCAGTTTTATCGTTTGGATTGTGATCAGGATGATATTTGAGAGCCAGTTTGCGATAAGCGCGTTTGATTTCTTCATCGCTGGCATTTCGATCCACCCCAAGTATTTTGTAATAATCTTTGTAATCCATACCACTCCCTGGTCTTTCTATCTTGATTCTATGCTACTCTCTATCTGCAAGTCAAGCATATCTGACAATATTTATACAATTCTAACTCTTCACTAAACCAGCAGGTTAGGGACTGCTCAAAAGGGTACCTTACGCAAGTATAAAGTGTACAATCTCCCTTATTTCATTTTTCC
>JAJZSS010000354.1 GCA_021849525.1 Chloroflexota bacterium | reverse complement strand
TGCGGGAAGCCGCCTACGGCCTGGGCGCCACCCGCCTGGAAACCGCGGTCAAAATTGTCGTCCCGGCTGCCCTTTCCGGTATCGCCGCGGCCGTGATCCTGGGCATCTCACGCGGTATTGGCGAGACGATGATCGTCGCCCTGGCAGCCGGCGCCGGCCCAAATTTCACATTCAATCCCTTTGAAGGCGCCGAAACCCTCACCGGCCATATCGTGCGCATCAGCGGCGGCGACCTGAGCTACAATTCCATCGATTACAACAGCATCTTTGCCCTGGGGCTGCTGCTGTTCCTTATGACCCTCACCCTGAACATCATCAGCAATGCCATCGTGCGCCGCTTCCGGGAGCATTACGAATGACCTCCTCCCAGTTACCCTCTTCCGGTTTCCCCGCCCCGGCCTCCGGGTCTCAGTCTCCGGATTACGCCCCCAACCTTCCGGGGCGCCATCGCAGCAGTAAGCTCTGGCGCAAAGTCTTTGAAATTTCCACAATCATCGGTCTAATTTCACTGACCCTTTTACTGTTCAATGTTGCCAACAGCGCCTTCGGCTACGTTGCCTATCAATATCGCCTGGACCCCGCAACCCTGGCCATCGATGGGGTGTCCCTCGAAAATATGGACCGCGATCAACTCATCACCGTGCTCAGCGCCAATATTTCCGCCAATGCCCTCAAAGGCCTGGAGCGCGACCAGCCCCTCGCCCAGCGCAGCGAGGCCGATTTGAGACGCCTGATCGGTGAGCGCGTCACCAAACCCAAAGTCCTGGGCGTCTGGAGCCTGTCCGACTCGCTGTTGCATAAAGACCGGATTGCTGCCGAAGCCACGGAGCTGGACCCGGATGCCAGGCTGGTCTTCAAGAGCTGGCTCAATCGGGATTTTGTCACCTCTCCCCAGAGCGCCGATCCATTGTGGACCGGGGTCTGGTACGCCATCAATGGCTCCCTGTGGACGATCCTGATCACGATCCTGGTTGCCTTCCCCCTTGGGGTAGCCGCGGCGATCTATCTGGAAGAATACGCCGTCGATAACTGGCTCAACCGCATCATCCAGACCAACATCAACAACCTGGCGGGCGTGCCGTCTATCATTTACGGCATCCTGGGTCTGGCGCTGTTTGTGCGCGCCCTCGAGCCGCTCACCCGCGGGGCGGTATCCGGACTCACCGATCCCACCCCCGCTAACGCGCGCACCCTCCTCTCGGCCGGGCTCACATTGCCCTTGCTGGTCCTGCCGGTAATCATCATCAACGCCCAGGAAGCCATCCGCGCCGTTCCCACCTCGCTGCGCCAGGCCAGTTTTGGTCTCGGCGCCACCCGCTGGCAAACCGTCTGGTCCCACGTCCTGCCCAATGCCATCCCCGGCATTCTCACCGGCACTATCCTGGCGATCTCCCGCGCCATCGGCGAGACCGCGCCCCTGGTGGTGGTCGGCGCCTCCACCTATCTTACCTTCAACCCGAACAGCCCCTTTTCAAAATTCACCACCCTGCCCATTCAGATCTATCAGTGGACCTCTCGCCCGCAGGATGAATTTCGCAGCGCCGCCGGGGCCGCGATCCTGGTTTTGCTTGCTTTACTGCTCTCGCTCAACGCCGTCGCAATCCTCCTGCGCAATCGCTACAGCCGGAGTCTGCCATGATCCTTTCACCAGTTGGAACCCAATCTTCTTTATCCGAGTTCAGCGGAGTTCGTATGCCCGAAGAAAGTTACGCCATCGAAGCCCAAAATCTTAGCCTGTACTACGGCGATTTCCGGGCGGTTAAAAATGTCAATTTACAGATCCAGAAACAAAAAGTGACTGCCATCATCGGTCCCTCAGGCTGCGGCAAGAGCACCATGCTGCGCTCCTTCAACCGCATGAATGAGTTGGTGCCCACTGCTCACGCCGAGGGCGAAGTCCTTTTCCATGGTCAGAATCTGTATGCCCCCGATGTCGACCCCGTGGAAGTGCGCCGCCGGATCGGGATGGTCTTTCAGAAGCCCAATCCCTTCCCCAAGAGCATCTACGAAAATATCGCCTGGGGAGCGCGCATCAACGGCTTCCGTGGTAATATGGATGACCTGGTGGAAGAATCGCTGCGAGGAGCTGCACTGTGGGACGAAGTCCACGACAAGCTGGACCAATCCGGTCTTTCGCTCTCCGGTGGGCAGCAGCAGCGCCTGTGTATCGCCCGCACCATCGCCATCCAGCCGGATATCATCCTGATGGACGAGCCCGCCTCCGCCCTGGATCCGATCGCCACCCTGCGCATCGAAGAGCTGATGCGCGAGCTGGTCCAGAATTACACCATCATCGTCGTCACCCATAATATGCAGCAGGCCGCCCGCGTTTCCGACTTCACCGCCTTCTTCACGATGGACGACGATCGCGCCGGCTATTTGAAAGAGTTCGGGCCTACCGAGCAGATCTTCACCAACCCCAAAGACAAAGTCACCGAAGACTACATTACCGGTCGCTTCGGTTAAGCCGCAGAAGGAAGTTTGTTATGTCCCGTGAAACCTTAGACCGCCGTATCCGCCATCTGCTGGATGAAATCCTCATCATGGACAGCATGGTCGAGCAGGCCACCATCGAGGCAGTGGCTGCCTTAAAAGCCCGTGACGTGAATACTGCCCGGAGCATCTATTCCGGCGACGCTCAAATCAACGCCAAACGCTTCGAGCTGGAGAATGAGACCATGGTGGTTCTCGCCACCCAGCAGCCGGTTATGGCCCACGACCTGCGCTTGCTGGCTTCCATCCTGGAGGTCACCGGCGAGCTGGAGCGAATGGGCGATTATGCCAAAGGCATCGCCAAGATCACCCTTATCGTTGGCGACCAGCCCCCGATCAAACCGCTGATCGATATCCCCCGCATGAGCGAGATTGCGATCGAGATGCTCCACCGCGCCGTCAGCGCTTTCGTGCGCGGCGATGCGGAAGAAGCTCGCCAGATCCCCGCCATGGACGACGAAGT
The DNA here is from genome assembly GCA_021849525.1 of Chloroflexota bacterium. GTDB lineage: Bacteria > Chloroflexota > Anaerolineae > Anaerolineales > UBA4823 > JAJZSS01. The sequence continues at coordinate 516 of JAJZSS010000354.1, read as the reverse complement.
GGACGACCTGTATAACACGGTTTACCGCGATCTCACCGCCATCGTGATCCAGGATCCAACTGCCATCGACCGCGCCAATTACCTGATGTGGGCCGCCCACAACCTGGAGCGCATGGCCGACCGGGTGACCAATATCTGCGAGCGCACGATTTATATTGTCACCGGCGAGCTGAAAGAGCTGGAAAAATCCGACGACGAATTAATTTTGAGGCATCTATGAGCGATCAGCATTCCCCCCGCAAGGTGTTGTTCCTGTGCACCGGCAATTCCTGCCGTTCACAAATGGCCGAAGCCATCGTCAACGCCCGCCTGGGCGATCGCTGGGAAGCTCAAAGCGCCGGAACCCTTCCTGCCGGCTATGTCCACCCCCTGGCGCTGCGCGTCCTGGAAGAGATCGGCATCCGGCACACCGGGCGCTCGCGGCATGTGAACGAAGTGCGCGGTATTCCCTTCGACCTGGTCGTTACCGTTTGCGATTCTGCCTCCGAAGAATGCCCCGTCTGGCTCGGTCCCGGC
>JAJZSS010000353.1 GCA_021849525.1 Chloroflexota bacterium | reverse complement strand
CCATCAGCCAGGTGCCAGGTTCCAACACCGGATTGGTAAGATCAAAATGGTTGCCAGGCCAGGCCAGGATTGCATCGGGATCAGCTTTAAACCGCGCGGCAATACTTTCAACATTATCGTCCTCGGCCCACTGGTAATAGACGCCATCGACCGGAGGAACTTTCAGGTCCATCCCTATCGATATTAGATCGGGATTATCGTTTAGCTGGTCGTAATTCGCCCAAAGCAGGGTTTCTGGCTTGATATTATTCTGCAGGGCTATCCCGAAGACAGAATCGCCAGTATCAACCGTATGGTCCTTAATGAGTAACGATGGGCGATCAGGTATTTCTGTATGTAAAATGAACTGGCGGGATATACCCGAAAGATTTACAGGCAAATCAAGGGCTGGCAAAGCCACACCCGCAGCCTGGCTGGTCACATTCGGATTTCCGGTCGCTCCCTGGGCAGGGGAAATACTGGCAGATTGACAGCCTGCCAGGCTAGCCCAGAGCAGTAAGACGACCAGAGTAAATTGAACTGCCAGTTTGCGTGGAAGTCTCCTGAGGGGTCTCCGCTCGTCTGTACCAGTCGCCGCAGGGACAATTCCCCCAACCGGTGACCTTCTGGAAAATCTCACTAATTCTCCTCGGTCAGCGTCTCCAGGAACACCATGTTATCCTGTGTGCGGCCCAAGCGCTGCAGGATGGCCTCGGTAGCTGCAGCGGGATCAAGACCGGCGCCGTGCGGCGGAGGGGAGACCATCTGATCATACATACGGCGCATCAGCCAGACACGCGGGGTCAGATCGGGACCTAACAGCAATTCTTCTCGCCGGGTCGAGGAGCGCTCAATGTCAATTGCGGGGAATACCCGCCGCTCTTGCAAGCGCCGAGAAAGATGGAGCTCCATGTTACCGGTGCCTTTGAATTCTTCGTAAACCACATCATCCATGCGCGAGCCGGTATCGATCAGACAGGTAGCGATAATGGTCAGCGAACCGCCTTCTTCGATATTACGGGCTGCGCCAAAAAAGCGCTTGGGAGGGTAAAGCGCAGAAGGATCAATACCGCCGGAGAGTGTACGGCCCGATGGGGTAACCACCAGGTTGTAAGCACGCGCCAGACGGGTGATTGAATCCATTAAGATCACCACGTCCCGACCAACTTCAACCAGGCGTTTGGCGCGCTCCAGAACCATCTCGGCAACTCGCACATGGGAGGTCACCGGCTCGTCAAAAGTTGAAGAAACCACCTCGGCATCGACCGAGCGATCCATATCGGTCACTTCTTCTGGACGTTCACCAATCAGTGCAACCATCAGATGGACTTCTGGATATTTCGTAGATATCGAATTGGCAATTTGCTTGAGGATGGTCGTTTTACCAGCTTTGGGAGGGGAAACGATCAGGCCGCGCTGCCCTCCGCCGATGGGTGTGACCAGATTAATCAAACGCGTGGATAATGTATGCCGGTCTGTTTCGAGATCAAAGCGCCGATCGGGGAAAATTGGCGTTAACTGCTCAAAGAGCGGCCGGCGGCGCATCTCCTCTGGATCAAGGCCATTGATGGTTTCCACCTTCAGCAAGCCGTAATGGCGCTCGGATTCACGGGGGGGGCGTACCTGACCAATGATCAGATCGCCATTGCGCAATCCATACCGGCGAATCTGAGACTGGGAAACATAGACATCATACGGCCCTGGTTGGTAATGACCCGAACGCAGGAATCCAATTCCCTCGCTCATGATCTCGAGAATACCACCGCGCATCTCAAGACCCTGTCGTTCTGCCTCCACCTGTTGGATCCGGAGGATCAAATCCTCCTTCTTCATCCGCAATGCGTTCGGTACATCCAATTCCTTCGCCATCTGGCGCAGGGCATCGAGGGAGGCATTTTCAAGTTCTAATACTTTCATGTTGAATTCTCGTTATTCTTAAGGATGGAATCAAAATTGATCTGGAAAATATGTTAATCCGTGCCAGGGGAATCTAACCGGCGTCTGCTACATCGCAGAATACGCCGGGCATCACTCGGAGAGGGGTAAAAGTCAGGAATTATACACCGGATAAGGGGGATCCAGTCGCATTCACCCAGAGTCGACTGTTCGTTACGTACACTGATTATAGCACGCTCAAGGATGAGATGCAAGGCTATTTTCGTCTGGGCGCAGAAGCCAGCGATCCAATCCAACGGGCAATTGGAATTTCTCCAATTTCGTGAGCATCTCTTCAGGCTGCTCAACGTGGACAAACAATGAATTGTGCTCGTTGTAAATGAATCCTTCACTACGCGCATGCTCAATCATTTTAAGCATCGGATCAAAATATCCGCGCAAGTTTAATATCCCAATTGGTTTCTGGTGAAGACCGATCTGCGCCCAGGTAAGAATTTCAAAGAATTCTTCAAAGGTGCCATAGCCTCCCGGTAATGCAATAAACGCATCTGCCAGCTCGGCCATCCGCGCTTTTCGCTGGTGGATAGTTTCTACAACTTCAAGATGAGTCAATTGAACATGAGCCAGCTGGGGGGTGTTGAAATATTCCGGGATAATTCCGGTCACCTCACCGCCGGCTGCCAAAGCGCCATCCGCCAGGGCTCCCATCAATCCGGTTGAGCCAGCGCCGAACACCAGATGGAGCTTTCGCCGGGCAATCAATTCACCCATCTTGCGGGCGCCAGTCACGTAGTCCGGGTGCAGATGGTCCGCTGAGCCGCAGTACACGCAAATTGTTTTTATCGCCATAACATTTCCTAAAATAAATAATTATCAAGAGAAATAAACTCTGCCTGGTGATGATCTGAAGCAACGATCAATTGTTGCGTAATATATCTAATGCCAGCTTTGCATCCTGATAATTGGGATTCTCATCAAGAGCCTGGCGGAAGCTGGCTTCTGCTAAGCGAATGTCGCCTTCCCGATAGTATGCCCAACCGCGCCACAACAAGGCTTCTTCAGCGTTGGGAGTCCGGCCAAGGGCATAGTCGACCAGAACATGAAGATCCTCCATCCGTCCGGTATTGAAATACGCAAAGAAAGGACCAAACTGGTAACGCAGCATTCGCTGAGGCAGACCAATCGCTCGCGCCTGATCATAAGCCTGGGCTGCTTCGGCATAGCGCTCAAAATACACATAGTTGGTTCCCAGATTGAACCAGGCAAAAGCGTCCTGTGTATCCTCACGGGTCTGCTCGAGAGCCTTATCCAGCGCATTCTGGCGATTTTTATCGACATCCCAATCTTCACCTAAGATCGCACGAACGGTCTCATCCTGAGCCGGTGGGTAGAGAATGATATATACATAATTAAAGGATTTCCAATATTCAGTGGTTCGATCATAGCTTACCACCTGATTGGCACCATAAAAGCTGTCCTGGGAAGTGAACGTTTTCGCTATCTCATCATAGCCCGTCAACAGGTTATAATGTGCTGCCCAATGATCATCATTCGGCCAATAGGTTTCCGCGAAGTGAAAACTTTCTTCGATCATCACCGG
>JAJZSS010000352.1 GCA_021849525.1 Chloroflexota bacterium | reverse complement strand
CAACGGCATCCTCTTCAACCACGAATCCCCCCGCCGCGGCGAGACCTTCGTCACCCGCAAGATCACCCGTGCCCTGGCGCAGATCAAAGCCGGCACCCAGAGCAAGCTCTACCTGGGCAACCTGGACGCCCGGCGCGACTGGGGCTACGCCCCCGATTACGTGGCTGCCATGTGGAAGATGCTCCAGCGTGAGCAGGCCGACGATTTTGCCATCGGCACCGGCGAATCGCACTCGGTGCGCGAATTCCTGGACGAAGCCTTCGGCTATGTGAACCTGGATTGGAAGCAGTATGTCGAGATCGACCCGCGCTACTTCCGCCCCACCGAGGTGGACTACCTGCTGGCTGACCCTGCCAAGGCGATCCACGAGCTGGGCTGGGAGCCGCGCATCTTCTTCAAAGACCTGGTGCGCATCATGGTCGACGCCGACCTGGAGCTTTCCGGGCAGGCCTCCCCGGGCGAGGGCAAGAAGCTGCTCGAAGGCCGCCATGGACCCTGGCACCGCTGGGAGAGCCAGGTCATTTCCATGCATTAATTCGGCAGCGCCGAACTTTTATGGATGCTGGCTGCAGCTTTTGCAGCCAGCACCTGAGATCTGAATTCTGATTGCCTGATTCCCCGCTTTCAAACCAATCTTTATACCAATCCCTGTGCCAGGCGCTGGTCGGCGCTCCTTATGGGGCTGCGGGCTGGACCGCCGCCGACTGGGAGCGCTTTACCCGCCTGGCAGAGTCCGAAGGTGTGGCGCCGCTGCTCTACGCCGGCTGGAAGCGCTCCGGCTTTCCGGCTGGCCTGCCTGTAGATCAGCAGCTTGTCCTCCAGCAGGCCTACCTGCAGTCTGCCGGGCGCAGCACCCTGTACCTGAACGAGCTGGCGAAGATCCGCGATCTTTTTGCCCGGCAGGGGATCGCCTGCCTGCTGCTCAAGGGCGCCGCCCTGGCGGGTAACCTCTACCCCGACCCGGCCACCCGCCCGATGAGCGACCTGGATCTGCTGGTGCGCCCCGCCCAGCTCCGCCCGGCGCTGGCAGCCCTGCGCGGCCTGGGCTACAGCCTGGAGAATTTCACCTACCACGCCGTGCTGTGGGGCCCGGCGCCCGTGGAGCTGCACTGGAGCCTGCCCTACCCCGAGCAGCCCCGCCGCCAGCCCCCCGAGCCCTGGTTCTGGGAGCAGGACGTGAAGCAGCCAAATGCCGCCCTGCTGCTGCATGCCATCGTCCACCTGCAGGTGCAGAACCGCGGCCAGGCACGCCTGCTGAGCTACCTGGACATTTTGTATCTCGCCCAGGCGCTTGGTGGCTACTTCGACTGGGTCGGTTTGCATGCGCAGGCTCAGGAATTCGGCTGGGGCGCAGCGTACACCACCGCCCTGCAGGCAGCGGCGCAGCGCTTCCCCTACCATTTTCCCTTCGCCGCCCTGCCAGATCCCACAGAAGATGAACATTCCTCACCTCCCTCGCCTGCTGGGTTCAGCCCGCGCGACCGCTACACTGCCCTCGCCTGGCAGCACCTGGATTTGCGCACCCGCCTGCAGGCCGCCTTCAGCCTGCTCTTCCCGGGGCGCGGCTACATCCTGTGGCGCTTTAATCCCCGCCCGGCCTGGCTGTGGCCGCTGTGGTACCCGGTGCGCTGGGGGAGTATCTTGAAGGGCTTGCAAGTATGATGGACGATACCGGCCGGCTGCAAACGCGAGCGCTCGCCATCCTGATCGCGGCCGCAGTTCTGCTGGCAGGAGGACTGCTGTGGGGACAGATTGTGGGCCGGGTGCAGGCGAATTTATGGAATGTGAGCTTCGTCAAGGCTGTAGTGAATGGCGCTGAGCTGCCTGAACCGCTTCCAAAGCCCAGCTGGTGGCAGCAGGTCTGGCTGGGACGCGCTGCCCTGGAGTGGGACGACCTGCCTGCCGCCCGTGAGGCTTTCGCCAGCCTCGAATCGAAATCTGAGCCATTTGTCCTCGCAGCCCAGGCGGAGCTGGCTGCGGCTGAGGGCGATATTTCCCGGGCGATCGAAATCTGGAGCGCGCAGGGGAATTACCAGGCATTGAGCCGGGCGGCGGAAAAAGCGGAGCAAGCCGGTAATTTCAACCTTAGTGAAGCCTGGTACCGGGCCGGATATCCACTCGCTCCTACCGAGACAATCTTAAAACTGGCACCGCTGTATACCGACAAGCTGCGCCAACCTGAAAAAGCGATCCCCTACCTGCAGCAAACGATTACATCCTTCCCGGCGCACGAGCGCTGGCCCGTCTGGCAGCGTCTCCTGGGCGATGCCTGCCGCCAGGTAAAGGATTGGGAATGCGCTGAACAGGCTTATACCCGGGCTTTAGTGGTAACTCCGGACGATGTCCTCAGCCTGGTCGGTATGGGCTACGTGGCTCGAGATAGTAGAGATGACCCTGACACGGCGTTGGATTATTTTTCGCAGGCCATCCAGCGCCAGCCCGGGCAGTACGAAGGCTACCTGGCGCTGGCTGAAACCTACTCCACGCTGGGTGAATGGTCAAATGCCGATGCTGCTTATTTACAGGCGATAAACGCCCGGCCCGACCTCGTGGGGCTGTATATTGCCCGCGCTAAAGGTGCGGCCAGGAATGGGAATCTGGAGCTCAGCCGCCAGATTTTTAAGGGAGCCCAGGCGCTGTTTCCCGAATCGGATATTCTGTCTTATGAGTATGCTGCCCTGGAATACGGGGCCGGTAATTTAACGACTGCCCGGCAATTGATCGAACACGCCATACAAAGAATGCGGCCGCCGCAGCCCTGGTATTACCGCCTGGCAGGGATCATTTATTCCGGTTTGCAGGACCAAAATGCCGCTAAATATATCCTCGAACAGGGTCTGGCCCTCTTTCCCGGGGAATCCAGTCTGTATATCGAGCTGGCGATTGTTGAAAAGAATCTCGCCCACCCGGAGCAGGCAATCCAGGCTGTTGAGCAGGCGCTGGCGCTGACCGGCCAGCCGGACGCCGGCTACCTGGCGCGCGCCGGAGTGATCTACGAGTGGGTGGGAGATAACTCCCGCGCCCTGGACTACTACCGCCAGGCATTGGCGATCGACCCCGCCGACCCGGTCGCCCTGCCGGGCTTCGAGCGCTTGAATGGCAGGTAAACCCTTTCCATGACCGAGCCTCTCCCCGACCTGCAGCCTGCGATAAATCGAAAACCGGCGCCTCGCTTCTGGGACCGGCGCCTGCTGGCTAACTTCAGCTATCTGGGGGTGGCTAATCTGTTCTACGCTTTTTCCCAGTGGGGCATGCTGGTGGTGACCGCCAAGCTGGGCTCGGTGGCCATGACCGCCCAGCTCTCGCTGGGACTGGCGGTCGCTGTGCCCGTGATGATCTTCACGGGCGCCGGCCTGCGCACGGTGATCACCGCCGATGTCCTGCAGCGCTACACCTTCGGTGAATATTTGACCGCTCGCCTGGGCTCAGGGATGGTGGGTCTGGTAGGAGTGGTCATTTTCGCTCTCCTCACCCGT
>JAJZSS010000351.1 GCA_021849525.1 Chloroflexota bacterium | reverse complement strand
GGAACCACCACACCCAAGCCAATTAACGCTCCACTTAACACCCAGTTGGCGAAAGTTTGGGGCAGAGTGGTCGTGCCGAGGGTCTCAATCCAACCCAATAAAAGGGCGATACCGATGGCAGTCAGCCCCAAAATCACCCAATGGTAGCTTTTTCTACCCTTTTTGCCAGCGGTTTTGAGCAGGGAGGGAAAGGTACCGGAAATAAAACCGACAAGGAGCCAGATAAACTGGGCGGCATAATTGGTAAAGGCAAAATCAACCACTGCTGAAAAAGCCACGACTCCCAGCGCCATGCCAATCCCAACCGGGATAAAAAAGAGCAGGTTCTTTTTGAAATTTTCTGTCAGGTTCGCCAAGAAGCGCATCAAGGGTTCATACAGTCCAAACACGACTGCCAGAACGCCACCCGAAAGACCGGGGACGATAAAACCTATCCCCACCAGAATCCCTTTCAGGAGGCGAATGAACCAGTCAGCTGCTGATTTTTTTTCTTGAAGAGCGCTATTTGTTGTCGCCATTTACGATGGTTTACTCCTCAGCTAATTGAAATTCACGCATGGGTGATCATAATATCTTTTTCCCGCCGCAGACGCACATTGAGCCAGATCAGAGTCACCAGGCTCGTCAGGGCCAGCCCGCCCATTACATAGGGAGCCCACTCAGCCAGGCTGGTAAGCCAGGTGGTCTCATTGGGTGTTGCTGCCAGCGAGCGTTGGATTTCCCCAAAAGTCATGAGCATGCTGAAAGCGTTCCAGGTACCGTGAAGAAGTACCGCGCCGAAATACACTCCGAGCAATCGCCCATATTGACGGTTTTGCCAGGCGGAAGCCAGGGCATAGCCTACCAGCCCGGTCGCCAGGATGTGGACGGTTGACGTACCCAGGCGTGCAACTTGGAGAGTTGCCCAACCTTCGGTTCCGGAGGCCAGCAGTAGATTCTCAAACAGGGCAAACCCTGCCCCGCTCAGGGCACCAGCCGCAAAACCGGCGGCTGGTGTAATCCGGCGACCCGCAAGCAGCCAGACCCCGATCGGTTTAACAGCTTCCTCGATCAGAGGAACAAGAACGGAGGCAAAGACCAGAACACCCGCGATCACAAGGGGCTGGGAAAGAAATGGTCCCAGGATTTCCAGGATGGCTTGCGGATCGGGAGGTGTTTGCGGCGCAGACTCGAGCAATTGGACCAGGGCAGTCAATTCATCCGCCAGACCAGGTTGGGAGAAAATCACGATGGCGCCGATGATCAACGCCGCGATCATGGCGATTGATTCAATGGTCAGGGCGATGGCAGGACCAATGATCAGACCACTGCCAAAAACCCCCCAGGCGCGTTGGGGCGAGCCCAGCGGCAAACCGCGTACCGCCAGGTAAATGACCCAGGCAACTGGCAGAGTGGTGGCGATTACATGAAAAATTGGAAAAGCCAGACTCGCATTGCTGTCCTGGTTCAAGGCCCAATTGCCCAGGTATAAGGCGAACGGAAACAGGAATACTGCCAGCCCAGCCAGGCGCAGGCCACGCTGCGAAAGAAAATCTGCCTGGACGGGAGATCCGATCAGGCGCAGGAAAGAGAACACCACTGAAGGGAGCAGCAAGAACCCCAGCCAGCCTGCGGCGGCGGCTATGGTCAGCGTAATAAGCCCAGCTGGGAGTCCCTCTCTGAGCCCCACGATGCTGAACACAAGTGCAAGCCCACCGCTCACCAGGACTGCCAGCAAACTGAGCAAGAGTTGGAGGACAGAATACCCATCAACCTGGCGCGGCCTGGCTGGCGGTATATTAGCTTGTAGCGGGCTGTGTTCTGGATCAGTGGCGGCCATAGGCGGCTATTTTTCGAGTATGGTTACCTTGACCAGGTTATCTCCCGGTGGAAGCCCGATATTTTGGGAAGGATCGCGGGCCGTCAGCGATTCGACAACTTCCATTCCCTCCACGACGTGTCCAAAAATCGTATAACCACCGTTGAGCTGCTCAACAGGCGCCATGGTGATAAAAAACTGGCTGCCATTGGAGCCGGGTCCGGCATTTGCCATGCCTACCATGCCGGGTTTGTCATAAATCAGATCGGGTGAAATTTCATTGTCGAACGCATAACCAGGAGAGCCATAGCCGGTTCCGCTGGGGTCGCCAGTTTGGGCGACGAAGCCGGCGATCACCCGGTGGAAGGTGATATTATCGAACCAGCCCTGCCGCGCCAGGAAAACGAAATTATTCACTGCCAGTGGAGCATCTTCGGGCAAAAGCTCGATGACAATCGTGCCTTTCTCGGTTTCCAGGTTGGCGAAATATTGCTTGGAGGGGTCGATCTCAATTGGTGGGCACACGTCGAACTGGCGTTTCTCAAGGAGGACCAGTTTGATGATGGCGGAGATGTTGCCATAACTGATTTGACCTTTATATTCAGACCCGTTAATTATTAACGTAGGCGTCTGCTGAATATTTAATTCTATACTCTCTGTCCAGGCTTTAGTCGCTAACTCCACCAGGGCAGTGCTGTTCAGATCGGTCTCGAATTGCTTGATATCCAGATTTAATTCGGCCGCCTTTTCAAGCAGCCAGGCTTGAAAACCATCAACTGTCATTGCCGCCCAAGTGGACTGGCTCTCAAACAGTAATTTATGCATTTCCCAGAAGTTGTCTTGATTACCGGCAGCTTCTGCAGCCTGGGTCGCCAGGGCAGCTTTGTCATGGATCGACATTAAAGGGAAGTGGCGGTAAGCGACGCGTAAATCGTCAGGATATTCAGTGTGTAATCGCGCCAACACGGACGCGAGACCTGCACAGCCTGGTCACTGGAAGTCCCCGTATTCGATGATGGATACATACGCATCAGCAGGACCCTGGACCCAGTCTTGCTCTGAAATTTCTGGGAAGGGGGAGTCCTCAGGTGCAGCTGTGTCCTGGCTGACCACGGTGCATCCTGGAGGGGCTGCCGGGCCAATCTCAGCGGTAGTAGCTGGATTCGCGGCCGCGGTTGGCTGTTCTGCCACCGGCGAAGCGGTCAGCGCCGCGGTTGGCGCGGCTTCGCTCGCCTCTGTCGTGGCAGGCAGCGCAGTTGCCGGGGGGGTGGCTTGTGCTGCACAGCCGGTGATCACCAGCACCAGCACGACCAGCAGGAAGGTGAGTTGTTTGCTCATTGGGGATTTTATAGCTCCTGAGGATTAGGATCAGAGAATCACAGTTAATTGTACCAGCCTAATTCCCGCCGCGCCGGCTGGTTCAGATTAGCCTTGATTAAGCGTCCGGGATAGCTTCATAAAGCTGGTCCACGCTCCACATCCAGGACATGCGGTTGATAAATTGCGCCAGAGTAGGGCTGGCGCTGCGTAGTTTCCGGATGCCGGCGCCCCCGGGGTCTTCACCGGCTGCTCCCCCACTGGGGTGGTCGGCATAGGCCCCGTGGAAGGCAAAATAGGCCTGGTTGAGCTTGCGCAAGTGATAGCCGTGCTCCCAGAAGAATACCCGGCGGGCCTCCATAT
>JAJZSS010000350.1 GCA_021849525.1 Chloroflexota bacterium | reverse complement strand
ATAAAACAGCTTTCAGAGTGGGTTTCCCCAACCAATCTCCTCGGCTGCCATAAACAGGTCGGTAGCTGAAATCAATCCGATCAATACGCCGCTGGAATCGGCCACCGGCATGTGGTGGATATGATGTTTCTGCATCTGGATCGAACACTCTTTGAGTGTCCACTCCGGATCGGCGGTAATCACCGGCGCCGTCATAATATCTCTGGCCCGCATTTCAGCGGGGTTGCGCTCGATGGCGATGATCTTGTCGCGGATGTCGGTCGTGGTCAGGATTCCATAACTGAGCTTCTTTTCATCGATCACAACCACCAGGCTGTTGACTCCCCGGCGGCGCATTAATGTCATCGCATAAGAAACACTGCTATCGGCATCCACCACAATCACGGGCTTGCTCATCCAATTCCGCACCAGAGCCGGCATGATATCCTCCATTCTTTCGAAATAGAACCGTTAAGACGCGCAAATCTGGCCGCAAAGCCGATAACCCCTAACAGCCAAAGTTTACTAAAACTCTCTTCTTTGGACCAGAAAGATTATACCCTATCCGACCTTATCAGTAGGAGATAACTCGATTAATATCGGTTAACCATCCCCAGGAGGTTGGGCGCAGTCGATCAGACTGTCCATTTCGACGGGAAAGTCCACTTCCCAACGCAGTGGCAGCCATTTCTCCGGTGGATCGGCATTGAAATCCACCGAGCTTTCGTAAGTAATTGCCGGAGGATCCACCTGAATGACCATCAGGCTGTCATTGGCCTCCGGCTGGTTAGTGCGGCCGATCAGGGTCAGGAAATGCCCATCCGGACTCCAGACCAGGCTGCGTGCATCCGGCAAGGCAATCAGGGATTGCACTTCGCCGTTGGTCAAATCATAGATCTGCACCGCGCCGCTGGTAGGAGATGCTTCAAAGAATGCCAGCCGCTGCCCATCCGGTGAAAACGCCAGCTGGGTAATCCTTCCATTTACAATGATCGATTCTAGGTTAAGCTCATTCAAGTCAAACCAGTACAGCCGGTAACTGATGCCCACGATGTCAACAAAAGCCAGAAGGGCGCCATCTGGCGAGCGCTGGCAGATATTTTTCCAGGGATTGGCAAAATCGATTTCACCCAGGAAGTAATCGGCAGTATATATTCGGGCCCGGAATCCTAACGATTCATCGTGGCTGCTCGGCACTGCATAGACCGAGGTAAATTCGAAATAAATTTGCTGATCATCAGCCCGGTATCCAGCGGGTGGGGTTGGTATTTCAACCGGCAGGCCCAGAGGCGGGGAACTTACAGCACCCGGTTCGAAATCCAGGTTTGCGCTGGTCGGATAAGACCCGTTCCAGGGAAAATCGGGGGAGAATACCTGTTCGGGAAGGCTGCGTGGAAATGACAGATCCAGAACATCGATCTCAGCGGATAAGGACTGGTCATCCGGGTGGTAGTAACGCTGGCGCAGGGCAAAGCCTGTGGTGGTATCCAGCAGCAGGGTGGCCACGCGCCTGCCAGCCAGGTTAACGCGATCGACGACCAGCACGCTGCGCTCCAGAAAGCGCGCCATCTCCCGGGGGATATAGCGGTCACCTTCGTTAAATTCCATCATTTGGGATAATAGAGTGTGGAAGGCCAGATAATAACCCTGCCGGTCTAATCCATCGGCAATATCGGTGATCTCGTAGGCCCCAGCTTCCGAGCGCAGGAATTGGAATGGCTGGCCATAGAGGCTGTAGTAAATCTCCTGAATTGGGGCGCTTTCTGGACCACTCAAAATAATAAACCGGTCCGAATTCCTGACATACCATAACTGGACGTGATATTCTTTCGGAAATCCAGTGGGACCCTGTGGAGGATAGAGACGGATTGATGCGTCCAGCCAGAGATTACGTCGAAAGTTGAAGGCGTGGGCTAACCGGCGGTGGATTTCATCACTATTAGAGGCCAGGCTCAAGGAAGGTTCAGGATCTGGATCAGGTACCACCCGGCGCGGCGGGTTAACCTCAGGTTGGCGGTCGTTTCCGGCGTTGTAATTCCATTCCGGCTGGGAAGTGGCAGCCAGGGCTGCTCTGACGGCAGTCTGCGTGGATTGGAAAGCCAGTTCATCTCGATCCGCCGCCAGCAAGCCATCCCTACCCCAGATCAATACGACCGCCAGGGCAATGACCGCTGCCACCAACCCCAACTCCTGGACCCGTAAGACGCCTCCACGGCGGTTTCCCCGGCGGGATGCTTCCGCCAGAGCAGCGGCTGTCAGAGCTTCCAGATCCAGCGGTGGATCGTTCCACACCTGGCTGCGCAACCGGGAAGCGGCCCGCAGACGTAGGTCCAGAGCTCCATACTCCTCGACTTGGGTGCCCGCGATCGTCTCCTGGTCCAACAGGAGCTTAACCTGCAGTTCTTTTAGATGGCGCTCGATACTTCCTTCGCCTGCCCCCAACACCCGGGCAACTTCCTGGAGGTTCAACCCGGCGCCATATGCCAGCACACCCAGCTCGCGCAGCCGGGGTTTCTGGTGTTCCAATGCGCTCCATTCATCCCGGGGTTCACTGGCTGGTCTGTGCTTGAGCCTGCGCCATTCGGCAACGAGAAAACGGAATACCCAGCTTTTCACCCCCATTCCATGCCGGTAGCGGTAGATATTGGCCAGAGCGGCAGCGAAAGCCCCCGTGACTGCCTGGCGAGCCTGCGCTGCATTGCCCAGGTACAAGCGCGCCGGATGGTATAACTCCAGGGCAAATTCCTGCACCAGGACTTCCGCCAGCAGGTCACGCCCTACCTGCCCACTTTCCAGCATCCATTCCAGATCGGAGGCAAGCTCGTCTGGCGGCTCAAACATGGCGAGAGTTCCGGCTTAATCGGACCATTATTATCCTATCTGGTTAAATTCTACCAGCTTCACTCTTCATGTATAATTAAAGTTCAATTATTAAGCGTGACCAAGGAAGCTTCATGGATATTCTGGTACTGACCCACGCGCTTAACTTCCTCCTGATGTTCCTCCTGGCCTTCGGGACGGCAGCGTCCATCGCCCGTAAATACGATACGGGCTGGCGGTTGTTCTGGATTGGCGCGGCAACCTTTATCCTGTCGCAAATCGGGCATATTCCCTTCAATGCCGGATTGACCCAGTTATTCAGGAATGGTATCCTGCCTTCTCCGCCGGCAGCCTGGCAGCTGGTTTTCAATGCTGTGGTCCTGGGGTTGAGCGCCGGGCTGTGGGAAGAATTGACCCGCTACACAGTCTATCGCAGGTGGGCGAAGGAGGCCCGCTCCTGGCGCAAAGGTCTGATGCTGGGTGCCGGGCATGGCGGCATCGAAGCTGCCTTGATCGGGGCTGCCGTAATGCTCACCTTTCTTAATCTGCTGGCCGCCAGGAATCTGGATTTAGCGACCATCTACAGCGGCGAGCAGCTCAGTCTCGCCCAGCAGCAGGTCAGCGCCTATTGGGGCGCCGCCTGGTACGAGCCGCTGGCTGGGGCATTGGAACAATATTGT
>JAJZSS010000349.1 GCA_021849525.1 Chloroflexota bacterium | reverse complement strand
TCGCTGTACAACGATCTGACGGCACGTGAGAATATTGATTTTTACGCCACGGTGTACCGGGTGCCGCGCAGCCAGCGGGCCAGGCGGGTGCAGGAGCTGCTGGAGATGGCAGGGCTGAAAGATCACGCCCGCCAGCGCACCAGCGACCTTTCGGGGGCGTGGCGGCAGCGGCTGGCGCTGGCCTGCGCCATCGTGCACAACCCGCCGATGCTGTTCCTGGATGAGGCCACTGCCGGGGTGGACCCGGTGTCGCGGCGCGAATTCTGGGACCTGATCTACAGCATGGCAGCGCAGGGGACGAGCGTGCTGGCGACGACCCACTACATGGACGAGGCCGAGTACTGCAATACGATCGGGATGATGTACCGCGGCGAGCTGATTGCGGTGGCCAGCCCGGATACCTTGAAGGAAAACGCACCGGGCAAGCTGGTGGTGATCGAGTGCGACGACCCGGTGGGGGGAGAGCGGGTGCTGGACAGGATGCCGGAGGTGCTGGATGCGGCGGTGCACGGGACGGGGCTGCACGCTGCGCTGCGCGACCTGGACGAGATCCCGCGGGTGATGGAAGCGCTGGCGGGGGCCGGGATCCTGGTGGAGAATATTGAAGCCGCCCAGCCTTCCCTGGAAGATGTATTCATCGGGATGGTCGCCCAGCGGCGGGCAGCGGTTGAGGGGACCGCAGCTGCCGGGGAAACGACGCCGCACGCCGAGACAGGAGAATAAGATATGGAACGTTTATGGACAATCATGAAGAAGGAGATGTTCCACATCTGGCGAGATGTGCGCACTCTGGCATTGATCCTGCTGCTGCCGGCGATGCTGCTGATCCTGCTGGGGTATGGCATCTCGGTGGAGAGCCGGAATACGCCGCTGGCGGTGGTGGATTTTTCCAAGTCGGATGCCAGCCGCCGGTACATCGATTATTACACCACGAGCTCGGATTTCGAGCTGCGCTATGACGTATTGAGCGAAGCAGAGCTGCTGGACCTGATCGACCAGGACCTGGTGAACGTGGGGCTGGTGATCCCGGAGGATTTCGGGCGCAAGGTGGAGACGGGCGAGCCGGTGAGCGTGCAGCTGATCGTGAACGGCTCAATCGACCCGACCGAGGCGCAGACGGTGCAGCTGAAGCTCTCGGCGATCAGCTCGATGGCGGCGCAGAATATCCTGGTGGAGCGCCTGCAGCGGACCCCGTTCAGCGGCAGCCTGAACCTGCCGATCGATGCGCTGATCCGGATGCTGTACAACCCGAATGGGGACGCCAAGCTGTTCATGATCCCGGGACTGATCCCAATCCTGTTGAACGTGCAGACGCTGATCCTGTCGGCGCTGGCGATCGTACGCGAGCGCGAGCAGGGGACGATGGAGCAGCTGATCGTGACGCCGATCCGCAGCTGGGAGCTGATGCTGGGGAAGATCATCCCCTACCTGCTGGTGAGCATCGTGAACCTGTTCGTGCTGCTGTGGCTGGCGGATATCCTGTTCGGGGTGAAGGTGGCGGGAAATTACTGGGAGCTGTTTGGATTGAGCCTGATGTTCATCGTGGGCTCGCTGGGGATGGGGGTGTTGATCTCGAACCTGTCGCAGTCGCAGATGCAGGCGATTTACCTGGCGCTGTTCCTGGTGCTGATCCCGGCGATCATTCTGAGCGGTCTGATGTTCCCGCGGGATAATATGCCGCCGGCGACATACTGGTACAGCGAGCTGCTGCCGGTGACGCATTACCTGGAAATTACGCGGGGGATCATTGTGCGCGGGGCGAGCGCCACGACACTGTGGCAGAGCTCGATCCTGCCGCTGATTATTTTGAGTGTGGGCTATTTTGCGGCGAGTGTGGTGGTGTTCAAGAAGCGGGTGTAGGGCGGCCGGAGGGCTGTCAACGGATTATGAACGGATTGAACGGATTTGTTGGGATGTCATTGCGAGGGATGGCTGGCAATGCCCTTCCGCCAGGCAGACCGAAGCAATCTGGGTTTTGGAAGGCAAGACACCGATATGCGGGCGATAGATTGCTTCGCTGCGCTCGCAATGACAAGAAGAATTGGAGGAATGAAGAGATGAAAAAAATTTGGATACTGATCAGCAGTCTGATGGTGTTGAGTCTGGGGCTGAGCGGGTGCGCCGAGGGTGGGGCGGCGGCGGATGGCCTGAGCGCTTCGGGGACGATTTACGCCGACCAGGTGTCGATCTCGCCGGAGCTGAATGGGAGCGTGCTCAGCGTGGCGGTGGAGGAGGGGCAGGCGGTGAAAACCGGAGACGTGCTCTTCGTCCAGGATGCGGCGATGCTGCTGGCGCAGGCCGAGCAGGCTGCGGCGGCGGTGACGGCGGCGGAGGCGACGGTGGAAGCGGCCCGGGCGGGGCTGGCGAGTGCCCAGGCGCAGGCTGACCTGGCGCTGGCGGGGGCGTATGCGCAGGACGGCTGGAAGAGCGCCAATATCTGGCAGATCGGCGTGCCGGAGGAGATCGAGCAGCCGGCGTGGTACTTCCAGAAGGCCGAGTATATGGCAGCCAATAATGTAGAAGAGGAAGCAGCCCTGGCGGCGGTGGGGCGTGAGCAGGCAAACCTCGACAAGGTGCTGGCGGATGCCAGCAACGAGGATTTTGTGGCGGCTGAGAAAAGACTGGTGGAGGCACAGACGGCTTACCTGGCGCTGCGGACGGTGCGCGACCAGACCCAGGCAGCTCTGGAAGGCGACGATATCCGGGCGGCAGCCGATGACCTGTACAATTCGGCGCTGACCGACCTGGAAGCCGCCAGGCTGGCGTACAACCGGATGCTGAGCAGCGAGGCTGCCGACCGGGTGCGGGAGGCGCGGGCGCGGCTGGCAGTGGTGCAGGCGCGGCTGGATTACTCCCGGCTGGTGAAGGCTCAGATGCAGAGCGGAGATGAGTCGCTGCAGGTGAAGGCCGCCCAGGCGCAGGTGTGGCAGGCGGAGACGGCGGTGACCCAGGCGGAGGCGAACCTGGCGCAGGCCCAGGCGGCGATCAAGCTCATCGAGCTCAACCTGGATAAAGCGAAGGTCAAAGCGCCGGTGGATGGGACGGTGTTGAGCCGCAACCTGGAAGCAGGAGAGTTTGCCGCCGCGGGGAGTATTGCGCTGACGATCGGCCGGCTGGAGACGGTGCGGGTGGTGGTGTACGTGCCCGAAGCCGAATACGGGCGGATCAAGCTGGAGCAGGCGGTGCGAGTGAGCGTGGATTCGTACCCGGGCCGGATCTTCAACGGCCAGGTGGTGAAGATTGCCGACCAGGCGGAGTTCACGCCGCGCAATGTGTCGACGGAGGAGGGGCGGAAGTCGACGGTGTTCGCGGTGGAGGTGCTGATCCTGCGGCTGGACCCGCGCTCCATTCTGATGGGGCTGGCAGGCTCCTGCATCGCCGCCATGCTCGCCTGGTCGGTGCTGGGCGATGTGCCGCAATATCACATCCCGGATTTCACCCTCTCCGCGCCGCTGCTGGTGCTGTGCGTGCTGGCCGCGCCGGTCATCGGGC
>JAJZSS010000348.1 GCA_021849525.1 Chloroflexota bacterium | reverse complement strand
TATTGGCGCCATCAGGAACTTTATTGGCCTCTTCGTAGCGGTCTTCGTCAGACAGATAGAGTAGCTCTTTAAATTCCACCGGCTCAACGCCAAGCTCGCCGGCGTACTGAGCCATCAGAGCCTGAGCTTCGTAGGGACCGTAGAATGGTCGTCCCTGGCTGTCAGCGCCGGGGCCGGCATGATCCCGGCCGATAATGAAGTGGGTCGCGCCATAATTGCGCCGGATCAGCGCATGCCACAGGGCTTCGCGCGGGCCAGCCATGCGCATGGCAAGCGGCAGCAGACTGAGCAGGGTACTGTTTGCGTCATAATACTTTTCTGCAAGGGCACGGTAGACGCGCACCCGGGTGTAATGGTCCACGTCGCCAGGCTTGGTCATACCCACTACAGGGTGGATCAGCAAGCTCCCGCCTACTTCAGCCGCAGCGCGCTTGGTCAGCTCTTCGTGGATGCGGTGCATCGGATTGCGGGTCTGGAAAGCAACTACATTGGTGTTGCCCATTTCTTCCAATTGGGCGCGGACTTCCGCCGGGGTGCGGCGCAGCTCGATGAAATCGTTGTAGCGGGGGAGATCGATGACTTTTAGCTCGCCGGATACATATAATTTGCCCCAGCGCACCATCTCCGAAATCAAGGGGTGTTTGGGGTCAGTGGTGCCCAATACCAGGCGGGCTTCCCGCAGCGGGTCCCAATGGTAGACCTCTTCAATGCGCATGATCGCCATGGTGTTATTGCGGCTGTCGCTGAGGGTAATCTCCTCAGCATAGCTGGGTAGAGCACTCTCATCGACGGGCAGGGTGATCGGAATCGGGAAAAGGATTCCACTGCTCAAACGCATCTCGGTCAGCACGCGCTCGTAATCTCCTTTGCCCATAAAGCGATCCAGCGGTGAGAAAGCTCCGGTTGCCAGTAGTTCAAGATCGCATAGAGAGCGGGCTGAGATCTGGATCGAGGGCAGATGGGTGGAGCGATCCAGTAAAGCTTTGCGTTCTTCACCAGTGACGACCAGGTTGACCAGATTCCCACCGTAGGGTGTGATCAACTTGCCGTTTTTCTTCGATTGTGACATTGATTGTTCTCCTTAAATACTTATCTCAAAAAGTAGATTGAAACAAAAATTATCCTCGCGGGTGACTGGTGTCTCCTCTGCGAAGCGATTTACCTATTTTCTGCGCAGTTTCTGGCGAGCTTTTAATTCGCTATCATACACTCGTTTTACGCCGTCCCCCAGGGCGCGCTCGATCACCCGGATATCCCGCACGAGGCGCATCACCCCACCGGGTTCAACTGAGGCGGCCTGATCGCTGCCCCACATCGCCCGGTCAATGGTAATATGGCGTTCTACAAAACTTGCTCCCAGAGTCACTGCTGCCAGGGTGGTCTGTAAACCTACCTCGTGACCGGAATAACCCACTGGCACCGGGAAACGGTCCTGGAGAGTGTTGATCATGCGCAGGTTTAATTCCTCGGGTGGGCAGGGGTAGGAGCTGGTGCTGTGGGCAATCAGCAAATTTTCCGTTCCCAGCAGTCGAACTGCCTGATCGATTTCTTCAAAGGTCGACATGCCAGTAGAGATGATCAAAGGTCGACCGGTATTCTTCATTTTTAGCAGCAGGCTGGTATCGGTAAGGGAGGCAGAGGCTGCTTTGTAGCACGGCGGCTCAAATTCTTCCATAAAATCGACGGATTCTTCATCCCAACAAGAAGCGTACCACAGGATGCCTTTCTCCTTGCAGTAGCGATCGATGACAGCATATTCCTTGCGATCGAACTCCATCCTGCGCCGGTAATCCAGATAAGACATGATCCCCCAGGGTGTCTCACGCATGACATTTTGGTATTCCGCCGGTACGGCTTTCTCGGGAGTGCGCTTCTGGAATTTAACCGCATCACAGCCAGCCAGGGCGGCGACATCGATCAATTGTTTCGTGATGCTCAGGTTGGCATTGTGATTTATCCCGATCTCCGCCGTGATAAAGCAAGGCTGGTCTTTGCCGATGAGTTTGTTACCGATTTGAATCACTTCAGGCATATAGTCTCCTAAGGAGTTGATTTCGCATTGAGGATCAGCTCGCACAGCTCGCGCACCGCGCCATCGCCACCAACCCGGCTCAGAATAATGTCCGCTTGAGCCAGAGCCGTGGGGTGGGCATCAGCTACAGCAACCGCGCAGCCAACCAGTGCCATGCAGCTAAGATCGTTTTGATCATTGCCGAGGAAAACAACGTTGGCTGGATCGATCTGTTTTTCTTCCAACCAGCTCTGTAAAGCCAGGGCTTTGTCGCCCATCCCATGCAGGCAGGGAATTTTGAGCTTGTCCGCCCGGGCCTGAACCACCGGATTGGTCTCGGTGCTGAGAATTAACATGGGCAGGCCGGTTTTACGCAATTGGGCGATGCCCCAGCCATCGCTGCGGCTGCAGGTGACTGCTTCGCGCCCATCTTCCAGCACAATCACCCGGTTGTCGGTGAAAACGCCATCGAAATCCATCACCAGGGCTTGAACTGGATCGGGCAGCTTGCTCATATGCTGGTGTTGGCGCTGGGCGGCGACCAGCACTTCGGCGACCTGGAAGTCCACCGGGTCGTCAATTTCCAGGCGGCGCTCGCCGGGCATGCTGTACATCGCCGTACGCCCGAAAAAGCGGTGGCGGGCTTCCAGAAATCCGGGCACGCGCATGACATAAACAGCCCCGGTTTCCAGATATTGAGATTCGCGTTCCTGGCGTAGGGGACGCACCGATTTGTGGTGGTTAATCCCAATCGAATCTGGCCGGTCCTGGGCGTCCTGTCCTGGCTTCCATAAAAAGTAGTGAAAGGGAATGACTGCCAGAGCAGTATCTGCCTGCTGCTCAAGAAGGGCGGTGATGGTGCCATCGATATCTTCCGCCAGTGTCAGAGGGGAAGTGCACTGCATGAAAACCAGCACATCTGGTATGTAAGATTCCTGCTGCTGGAGAGTCTCAAGGGTGTGGATCAGCGCCGATTCGGACGTGGCAGTATCGCCGCTGATCTCCGCCGGCCGCCAGACAACTTCAGCGCCATACTGCCGGGCAACCTGGGCGATTTCCGGATCGTCGGTGGATACGACCACGCGCTGGATATAGCGTGAGCTGCGGGCTGCTTCAATGTTATAAGCCAGAAGAGGTTTGCCCGCCAGGGGCCGGATATTTTTGCGCGGGATACCTTTCGAGCCGCCGCGCGCCGGGATAATTGCCAGATACTTCATTCTTTAAATATTTCCCCGACGAGTCACCCTGCCTGTAGCAGCAGAGTGGAGCGCCAGGAGCGCCCATTCCAGATCACGGATACCATCTTCAAGAGTACAGACCGGCTCAGCTTCCCCCCTGGCGACTGCCAGGAAATGGCATATTTCGCTCTCAAAAAGGTGGTTGCGTTCAAAACCAGCCGGAGCCAGGAAGTTTTGCCAGGTCCCGTTGGACACCTGCAAAAGCGCCACACCCCCGCTGGTATTGTCCCATTTCAGGGTTCCTTTGCTGCCCACG
>JAJZSS010000347.1 GCA_021849525.1 Chloroflexota bacterium | reverse complement strand
CATTTAGCGCTCAGATCGCCTTGCCGACTCCCATTCCATCGGCTACATCCACGCAGACTGCCACATACACCATCACACCCTCGCCGGTTCCGCCAACCACCACGCTCACCCCCACCCTCACACCAACACCAACCCTGGCGCCTACAGACACACCCACACCAACCCCCACCCCCGTGCTTGCGCTGGTGCGCACCAGCGATGGACAGGGCGCCCTCCTCCGCTCCGAGCCGGGTGGGACGGTCATCGGCAGTTACCTCGACAATGTCACGCTCCAGGTTCTGCCAGAACGTTTTGAGGATGAATCAGGGGTGTGGGTAAAAGTTATCGGCCCGGATGGCACGGTGGGCTGGATGCTGCAACGCCTGCTGGTCACTGCCACCCCAGCCCCTAACTGGTAAATTAATCCTGGTTTTTGCCTGGTAGATCACCCCGTCCAAACGATCCCGGCAGCAATTCATCCACGCGCAGCTCGCGCAGCACATGGCCCTGGTCATCGGTAATCAGGACCCGTGTGTCCAGGCCAAACTCAGCCAGCACCTGTCGGCAAGATCCGCATGGTGAGCCGCCATTCGAGGTGGATACCACCAGGGCTTCGAAGCTCTTTTCTCCCTCGGACACAGCCTTGAAGATTGCCACCCTTTCGGCGCAAATACTATCGGGGTAAGCCGCATTTTCGACATTCACCCCATCGTATATTTTTCCCGAGCTGGTCAATAATGCCGCCCCCACGCGATAATGAGAATAAGGAGCGTACGCCCAATGGCGCGCCTCAACCGCCGCCTGGATCAATTTGTCGCGCAGCTCATCCGTTAGCATGCCGTTTATCTTCTCCCTCTGGCTGTTCTTCAGATACACGGTGGGCGCGCACCTTGCGGATCCGCCGACCGCTGACCTGTTCCACGGTCAAAACCAGCTCGGCCTCTTCAACGGTCTCGCCTACTCCTGGAACCCGTCCCAAACGACTATAAATAAATCCGCCGATGGTATCGGCTTCTTCGCTGGGCAGATTACTGAGCATGATCTCATTGAAATCATCCAGATGCACCCTACCCTGGAAGAGCATATCACCATCTTTTAGCGCCTGGAATGGCGCCTCTTCACTCTGGTCGTACTCGTCGCGGATCTCACCCACAATCTCTTCGACAATGTCTTCCATTGTTACCAGGCCTGCTACCCCGCCATATTCATCCACCACGATCGCCATATGGATGCTGCGGCCCTGCATTTCGGTCAGCAGCTCGTCCACCCGTTTTGCTTCCGGCACAAAGTATGCCGGGCGGAGCAAGTTTCGTAAGGACCCGGTCTGGTTGCCTTCGCGCCACACCCGCAGTAAATCCTTCGCATACAGCAGTCCCATAGTGTTATCCACGGTCTCTTCAAAGACCGGCGCCCGCGAGTGCCCGGAGCGTAGAAACGCATCCACAGCCTGTTCCAGGGGGGTATCCACATCCAGCGCCAGCATATCGATGCGCGGCACCATGATCTCCCGCGCCAGCGTATCGTGAAGCTGGATGACGGACTGGATCATCTCCTGTTCCACCTGCTCAAAGATACCTTCTTCGCGTCCGGCATCAACCAGGGTCATCAATTCGGTTTCGGTGACATTTCCGGAGGGATCGACCCCGCTCGGGGGTTCGGTGGATAAGCCTAAAGGCCAGATCAGGAATCCTGCCACCGCCTGTACAGCCTCAGCCAGCCATGTCAGCCGCACGGCCCACAGGTCTGCATTCCTGGCGACCAGGCTCTCCAGGCCGGCTTCGATCCAGATAAAGACCACACCTGCGCCCAGAACCGTCCCCACCAGGGTTAAGGGCTGCGCCAAAAAACGGCTGAGGAAGACGACCGCCAGGCTTGCCAGAACGATATGAGTAATTAAAAGAATGGCGTTAAGCCCGGCCACCAGGCGAACATCCTGCAGCAGCACCTGCAAAGCGCGGTTGACAGGTCGTTCCATCTGCGAGCGTAAAGCCAGCAAACGGGCGTGGTTCGTATTCAAATAAGCCGCCCGGACCACAATCAAAGCCAGGTCCAGCAGGGTAAAGACACCAAAAATAATAATCAGGGGGATCTCTTCGTTCATTTCTCCAATTTTCTTATCGGGCGTGCCGGCACACCCACAGCCAGAGTATAAGGCGGAACATCCTTGGTGACCACCGAGCCGGCTCCGGTGCGCGCCCCTTCACCAATTTTCACCGGGGCAACCAGCATGGTATCACTGCCGATAAAGACGCCCTGCTCGATAACGGTAGGGTGCTTTTGTTTTCCATCAAAATTACAGGTAATGGTACCTGCTCCAATATTAACATCTTCTGCAATGGTAGCATCGCCAATATATGAAAAATGCCCCATTTTGGTTCCAGGTCCCAGGTAAGAATTTTTTACTTCGCCGAAATTACCCATATGCACCCCGCTTGCCAGGTGAGCACCCTTGCGCAAATGGGCAAATGGTCCGATATCCACGCCATCTTCTACCTCAGCCTGTTCCAGCACAGAGGAAAGGACTTTACAACCATCACCGACCTGCGTGCTCCGGATGATGGTATTGGGGCCAATCTCACAATTTTCGCCAATCCGGGTAACGCCGCGTAAATGCGTATTCGGCCAGATGACCGTATCCGCTCCCAGGGTCACCGATGGCTCGATGTAGGTGGTCGCCGGATCTAAAATTGTGACCCCTGCCAGCATCCACGCTCGATTAATCCGCCTCCGCAGCAGCGCCTCGGCCTCCGCCAGGTGGACGCGCGTATTGATCCCGATTGCTTCACTGGCCTCTTCCAGGGTTAAAGCCTGAACGGAAACGCCATCTGCGACTGCAATTTCAACCAGATCGGTCAGATAGTATTCACCCTTTGGAGACAGCGGGATACGGGTGAGTGCATCCCACAACCATTCTGCCCGGATACAATACGCCCCGGCGTTCAATTCGTGGATCGCCAGTTGTTCGGCGGTCGCCTGCGCCTCTTCTACGATTGCCTGAGGCCTCCCCTGTGCATCTCGCACCACCCTGCCGAATCCACGCGGCTCATCAGCCAACAAAGTCAGCATGCTGAGCGGTCCGGTATTATTTTTCTGCGTTTCAACCAGCTGTCGCAGGGTAGCCTCGGTGAGCAAGGGCATATCCGCAGCCACAACCAGCACGAGGTCCGCCTGCCCCTGCAGCAAGGATGCTGCCTGCTGTACCGCGTGACCGGTCCCCAATTGTTCGGCCTGGATTGCGAATTCCGCCTGCTCGCCCAGTTCTTTGCGAACTTCGTCCGAACCGTGACCAATAATGACAACCAAACGCTGCCCGGTCACCCTGGTCGTCGTTTCGACTGAGTAGCGGATCAACGGCTGTCCGAGCAAGGGATGCAGCACCTTCGGAAGCTTCGAGCGCATCCGAGTGCCCTGCCCTGCTGCCATGATGATTGCTTTTAGGTTCATATTCTGCTCTTTAATCCTTCGCCAGATTTATCGTCACGCCTGGTCACCGATTAAAAAACGAACGAGCGCCGCGCCCGCACAACCT
>JAJZSS010000346.1 GCA_021849525.1 Chloroflexota bacterium | reverse complement strand
CCGGTCGTTGCCCTCCCTGCCGATGCCGCTTCCGCCTTTGGTAAGGCCCAATCCGCTGCCCGCGTGGGTCGCTTTGCCGATGCCCTGGCCCTTCTGGAAAAAGCTCAGGCCCTCCTGCGCGATCTGCGCATCCAGCGCTGGCAGGAAGGCCAGGAGTTCGCCCAGAAACTCCAGGAAAATATCGACGCCGAAAATGTCTATGAAGAGGGTCTGGTCCTGTTTGAGGAAGGCGGGATTGACGCTGCCATCGAAAAGGTCGAGGCGGCTGTTCGCCCCACCGGGCTTCCCAAGTATGCCGACAAAGCCCGCCAGTTCCGCCAGGTTAAAGAGACCCTGCGCGCCATCAACGACACGCTCACCCAGGCTGCGGTCGATCCCCAGGCGGTCTCTCAGGCTAAGTCCAGCCTGGATGGCCTGCTCGCCGAATACGGGCATAATCCTGCCTTTGACCGCCTTATCGAGCGTTTCAAAACCGTTGTCCCGCGTGTCATCGAACCGCTCACCGAGCAAACCCGCTCCCTGAAAAAACAGGCTGAGCGGGCTTCGACCCTCGAAGAAGCTCTTTATCTCGCCCGCCAGGCCCGCCAGAACCTCGACCAGATCCGCAACCTGACCGGGGTCGATGAAAACCTGGACCACCTGCAAACCGATATCGACCGGTTCCAGCGCGATATCCTGCGCTTCGATAATGACCTGCAGGCTGCCCAGCGCGCTTACGAGAATCATCCCAATTGGCCTGCCGAAGCCGCCCGCCTGGGCGCCGAAGTGATGACCCGCTATCCCATCGACCCCGGGGTGAGTAATTTAAAGCGCAACCTGCGCAGTTATTCGTTGAAACTGACCGGGATCAAAGCCGGCATCGGCTTGCTGGGAGTTATCCTGCTGTTGATCCTGGTTGCTGTTGGATTGAATCGCTTCCAGGCCTACCAGCTCTCGCTTACCCCCACTGCCACCCCCACCATCACCCTCACGCCCACCATCACCCTTACTCCCACTTCCACCACCACGCTGACCCCCACGGTTACGCTGACTCCCGAGCCGAGCAATACTCCCCTCCCGATCTCCAGCATTGCCCAGCGCGATATCTGGGCCCGCAGCGGCTGCTATGAAGGCTTCACCGCTGTTGGCCGGGTCATGTCGGGCGGCGTCGTCCGCTTCCTGCCCTCCGACCGCCGATTTGACGATTTCAATCGCGAGTGCGCCCTGGTCGAGTACCAGCGTGAAATCGGGGACGTGATCGGCTGGGTGCTCCTGGCGGACCTCGGCGCCAACCCTCCTCCCCTGTTTACACCTACCCCCTGAACCTGGACTGAGCCAGGCGCGGCTCGTAAATGTCTTCCAGGCTGAACGAGCCGCGCCATCGTTACTCTTAGTCTGCTGGTCATTCGTTTAGTACCTGTTTCTTGAGGTCGACATTTTCTCTATCTCGCTGCTTCGGCGCAGATGTTATTACAGGGCTCCCTTCGCTCTCCTCCGCCAGCCTCTTCAAGCTTCCCCATAATTGATACAGCACGGGTACCAGCGACGCCAGCCACAGCCCGTAGGCTGCCGCCCGCAGTGTGCTCTGCCCTGTGGTCACGAACAGGCTGACCCAAAAGACGATACTCCCCGCCTGGATTAGGAGCAGGCTCGCCCAGGTCCCTCCTGCTTTCGCCGGCTGGTCTGGCCGCAGCCAGCGCTGCAGAAAATAGGGTAGCAGGGCGTATAGGATGGGTAAGATCCAGCCGTAAATCAGGATCGGCCCGCCGCTGCCCGAAATTTCGTTGGCTGTCTCGCCCATCCGGAACACGATCAATGGCGCAACCACCACCGGGAAGAAAAACCACACATAGGCCAGTAAGATATGCAGTAACCCGGGTGATTTTGGCGTAAGTTTTCGCTTGATTGGCGTCGCCCAGTTGGCTAAAAGCGCGGCCGTAGCCAGGCTGTGCGCCACCAGGCCTCCCACTGTCAGGGCATTAACCTCCATCCACGGACCGGCAACCAGGCCGGTTGCCCCGATCGCCATCCCCCAGAAGCTGGGGGCCACAAGTTTCTTCCACGCCACGCTCGTTCCCGTCAGCGCGGGGTACAGCTGGGTGATCAGGCCCGCCAGCAGCAGGGCGGTAAACCCCCACAGGTTGGAATGGACGTGGACTTCGATCGGCGCGGCTATTCCCAGTGCGGGTCCCCAGCCAAACCATAGACCGGTACCTGCCAGAATCCCTACCAGCAGGAAACTGACTGCCGCCACATAAAACGGGCGGACCTCGGGTTGTTCGTCAACCTGCTGGATAGGGCGAGCTGGCTGGGACCGCCACAGACGGACCAGGTCGTACACCAGCAGCCCAGCCGCAGTAAACACCAGGCTGCCGCCGGTGATAATCAGAACATTATTAACCAGCGGAATCCCGATCATCAGGATCAACAGGCCCAGGTTCAGGGTCAGCCAGATATCCCAGCGCGTCCTGGGCTGGCCTTCTCCGTGCCGCCTTGCTGCCAGGGTTGGCAGCACCCCGAAGGCGAGCTGGGTCAGTCCGCCCAAGGTAATGATGTGCACGCGCAGCCAGCGTAGCCCGCTGAAAAATGGTATCACATCGATAATTTGAAGGGCTGCAGCCAGAGCGGTCACCGCCGCCAGCGATAGATACAGCACCGCCATTAACAGGTAAGGCCGCATGATTCGCTCCTTTTTTGCCCAGACCTGGACGGGGTTAAGCGCTCCCGGTCCGTACAGCCAGGAAAACGAGCGGCGTTTCGGCTTCCATACCCCGCGCCGCGCCGTTTCCCATGCTGATCACTGATCCGGTTTCGATAGGGAAGCGCTCATCATCGACAGTCATCCAGCCAGTTCCCTGTAAAATCGTATACACCGCACCCTGTTCCGGGTGGACCGGGATGGCCTGCCCCGGTTCTAACCCGGCCACAATCACCTTGAACAGGTTGTTTTCTTCCAGAATCTGTGGCTGTGGGCCGTTTCCCGAGAAAACCACTCGCTCTTTCCAGTTTCCCAATAAATGCTTTGTCATTCCTGCCTCCTGTTGTGTTCAGCCACTTCGCTAATTACCTCAATTGCCCCGCCTGAATTCCCTTCGTCAAATCATTCTTTCCGTGCCCACCCCTACTGCGCCGCGCCCTTCTGTCTCAGGCGGCTATATCCTGCCAGGATCAAACTGACGGTCACAATCCCGGCTACCAGGTGCATTAAAGCAGCTGCGTTGCTGCCTGCCAGGGTGCGGTTGGGGATTGGCAGGAGGTAGTCAGGAATAAAGCTGAGCAGCAGAAATCCTGCCGAAATCCACAGGAACTTTTTCACCGGCTGGTCCTTTTGCTTGACCAGCCAGGCGAAAACTGCCGTAGCACCCAGGGCAGGGATCAGCGTGAAAAGGGCGGTGCGAGCGTAGCTGTCCAGTGGTTTGAACGCTCTTAGCTCTGGAGCCAGGGCCAGGATGATAGCCTGGACTGCCAGTACTCCCAGGACGCTGCCCACAGCTGCCCGAAAGCCTATCTGCAGCCAGTGATTATTTGTTATCCT
>JAJZSS010000345.1 GCA_021849525.1 Chloroflexota bacterium | reverse complement strand
CCTGCTGCAAAAGTACTGGGGCAGCCCGCGCCTGTACCACCACACCGCCCCCATCAGCACCCACTATGCCCTGTACGAAGGCCTGCGCATCGCAGTTGCCGAAGGCCTGGAGGCCCGCTGGGAGCGCCACGCCCGCAACGCCCGCCTGCTCTGGGAGGGGCTCGAGGCCCTGGGATTAAGCCTGCTTGTTCCCCTGGAATACCGCCTGCCCAGCCTGACCACCGTGCGCATTCCAGAAGGCGTGGATGACCTGAAAATTCGCAGCCGTCTGCTCAACGAATATAATATCGAAATAGGCGGCGGGCTGGGCGAGCTGAAAGGCAAAGTCTGGCGCGTTGGCTTGATGGGCTATTCTTCGCGCCCTGAGTATGTGCTCCTGCTCCTGGCTGCGTTCAAGCAACTATTAAGATTTTAGGTTGCGATTACCCAAAAAGCTTATATATCCCAAAAGTGCTTTCCTGATTGGGAAGGCGCTTTTGGTTTAAGGTATTTCAACTTAATTTAAGGTATAATTTTTATCAACTTATTGATATTTATTCAGGTTTAGAATTTACCTTTAGAAATATTATGGCCATCGACCGTTTCGGACGCGACATCCACTACCTGCGGATCAGCCTGACCGATCACTGCAACCTGCGCTGCGTGTACTGCATGCCGGAGGATATGACTTTCCGTCCTTCGGCTGAATTGATGCAGGATGATGAGCTGCTGCGCCTGGTGGCGCTGTGCGCTGAATTGGGATTCTACAAGATCCGCCTGACTGGCGGCGAGCCCACCGTGCGCCTCAACCTGGTCGAGCTGGTCAGCGCCATCCGCCACACCCCCGGCATCCAATCTCTGAGTATGACCACCAACGGGGTCCTGCTGGAACGCCTGGCGCAGCCCCTCGCCCAGGCCGGCCTGCAGCGCGTCAATGTCAGCCTCGATACCCTCAACCCGGACCAGTTCAAACGCCTCACCCGCTGGGGCAAGCTCGAGCAAGTCTGGGATGGCATCCTGGCAGCTGAAGCCGCCGGCCTGACTCCCATCAAGATCAATGCTGTCGTCGTGCGCGGCTACAACGAGGCCGAAGTCAGTGGGCTGGCGCGCCTGACCCTGGAACACCCCTGGCAGGTGCGTTTTATCGAGATGATGCCTTTCGCCGGGGCCACTGACCTGCAGCTGCGCCAGATGGTCACCGCTGAAGAAATCCTGGAGCGTATTCGTACTGAGGTGGGTCCCGTCGAGGTTGCCAACGACGGCGAGCTGGATGGCGAAGCCCGCCTCTTCCGCCTGGCAGGTGCCCAGGGCGAGCTGGGTTTTATCTCGTCCGTCACCCAGCCCTTCTGCGCCGCCTGCACCCGGGCCCGGCTGACCGCCGATGGGCGCCTGCGCCTGTGCCTGCTGCGCGAGGGCGAAGTGGATCTGCTGACCCCCTTGCGCGCCGGGGCCAGCCAGGCTGAGCTGCGCCAGCTGATCCTGGATGGTATCTGGTACAAGCCCTGGGGGCACGGCCTGGCGGAAGGAGTTATTCCCTTGAACCGGGTGATGAGTGAAATTGGGGGTTGATGAAATGCTGGAAAGAATTCTGATTTAACCCAGGACGATCCAGAGCAGCGCTGCGCCGGCCGCCCCGCTTAAGGCACACAACAGATTGACCCAATCGTTATTCAGCCAACTCAGGCCGCGCACCTGGATCGTGGGCGTCCCGCAGGTGTGGGTGGGATAGCGCTCGGTCTCCTTCTGGCAGGCCGGGCAGATGTAGATCGCCTGGAGGGTTGCTCCCAGGATAGAATCCACCAGCGAGCCGAGCATCCCGCCGCCGGCTGCCGCCGCCAGCGCCAACCCCACCCCCAATTCCGGGCGCAGCAGTGCAGCAGATCCACCGATCAATACCGCCCCCGCCAGGCTGGCGAGGCTGCCCAGCAGGGTAATCCCACCGGAGGTGCCTCGTTCGACCACCTTCCCGCTGGTCACCAGCCGCGGCGCTGCAGTGCTGAGCACCCCCAGCTCCGTCGCCCAGGTATCGGCATTCACCGCCGCCATTGCTCCGATATACGCCGCCCACCAGGGTGACTGTTCCCCAGATATTGTCGCCAGGATTACCAGTAAGGCTCCCAGTCCGCCATTCGCCAGCACCTGCCCCCAGTCGCGCCGGTGACCTTTGGAAAACTTTTCGTTCAGGCTGGCCTTCTGCCGTCCAAAGGCCCGCGAGAGCAGGCTCGAAGAGACAAAAAAGACCAGCAGCAGCACGGCCCAATCCAGCCCGCCCAGGCCGAAGATCAGCCCTCCACTGAAGGCCGCAGCCAGTGCGCCGCTCAGGCTCAACGCCCCGGCTTTCCAGGACGCCGCGGCGATCACCACGCCTAAGCTAAGCCCTATTCCCACCTGCACCCATAAATCCATTGCGATAGCCCTCAGAGGGTGATCAAAATACTGACTAAAAATACCAGCCCGGTGACCAACCCTCCGCTCCACAGTAGGAGCGATAGCCAGCGTCGACCGGCCCGGCGGTAGAGATACAAACCGAGGATAAAGTCAAAGCCCCACGCAATACCATTCAAGACCGGCAGAAGCATCAGGCGCACCGCCGGGACAGGATCACGCGGCGCCCCCAGCGCATCAAACCCCAGAGTTACCTCCGCCCGGAACGGGATCACCAGGCTCACACCCACTGCCAGCAGCAGGCTGAGCGCCAGGCCAGCCAGCGCCAGGCTGCGCCCCAACCGGTCCGTCCAGATATTCGCCAGCAGAGAGCTGGGGTAGACCGATTCGGCAGGGATGGGATAGAGCGATCCAAATTCAGCCACCTGGCGATAGGCGCTTAAAAACGCCTCCGGATCGGCGGGCGAGATGGCATACGACCGCCGCGAGGTACGCACCAGGACCAGCTTCCGGCTGCGCGCAGCCAGATATTCTATTTTCCCCGCCTCCGTGGATTGGCTCAATCCCAATACCGCGCCCGGCAGGCGCAGCTTGGGGCGCGGGGAGTTCTCCGGGAGCATGCGCATTCCCAGGATCACATCCATCGGGATTACCTCTACTCGCAGCCCCCAGTGGAGATGTAAACCATCCTGCTCGAGTAAATAAATCGACCGGAAAAGGGCAAATGCCAGGTAGGCAAAGACAAGTAACAATACCACAGCCAGAAAAACCAGCAGGATATACAATCCAAAAGTCGGGCTAAATTGGGCCTGAGCAGCCTGGCGCAGGCCCACAGCGATCACAAAACCCAGCCCGGCCAGAATGACAGCCTGGAACAACAAACCCGCCCGGCGGGGCGGATAGAACTCAAATCGTCTCTCCACAAAGAGCAGTTATACCATACCACCCGAACAGTGCCGAGAGAGGGCGAATAACTACCGTTAAACGGGACAACCAGGCGTTTGGCCTGGCTGTCCTTGCGAGGAGGACTGGGGATCGATCCCCTTTGGTTGTATTATTCGATGGCGAAGACCATGGTCACATCAACGGTGAAGGAAAGCTCGCCTGTCTGGACCGGTACGCTGGCAGCAGCTTCACGAGCAACTGCACCGCCCA
>JAJZSS010000344.1 GCA_021849525.1 Chloroflexota bacterium | reverse complement strand
CCTTTTTTGAGTTCTGCACCGCTGGCAGTATATGAATCGCAGCGATCCGTAAATATCCGGCAAGGCGAATAAGACGTTGCGTACATGGAAACCGAACGCCAATATTCGATCGGACCATCCGGCGTATTCATCGTTTTGATAACCACCTGGGTGCCATAGCCAACGATCCGGTTCTTTGCCGGCCGGGCAATCCATTCGGCTTCTGGCTTACGCGAAACTTCCTCGCCATCTTCTGACCGGATGCGCAACCGCCGCGCCAGGAGGCCATACTCCCCGGCTTGCAAGGTCACACGCTGGTCAAGCTCTACATCAGAAGCCGCCTGGAGCTCGGATTCGAAAGCTATCGGCTCTTGTTCAATGATCACTTGCTCACTCACCCGCACCAATCTGATTTTCCCATCCTCGGGAAGGGGTTCAGATAGGGCTGGATGAGTATAATCCAGGTTCTGCAAAGCTATTCCTTGCTCGGCAATAGCGGCTCCAACGGTAGGCGCAGCGCTATAGGCTTCAATCTCATTCGTCTTGGTCTGAATGCTTAATTTTTGGACCGTGCGATAATTAACTTCCAGATCATGATTCACCTGCAAGTCAAAGCCAGTGCTTACCCAATCGGTGGCAAACATGGTTTTTTTCTCATCAGCCAGAGTCTGGGCTACTGTTGGAGCTGTCGTTTGGAATCTCTGAAAATCAGAGCCATCAATTACAAGTAGATTTTTTGCTCTGAAGACCTCGATTCTAAAAACCTTGTTATATTGCAGCGGCTCTGCTGAATCCACATTTCTTCCATTGACCAGCACTTGATCCCCCGGAAACAATCTCACATTGGCAGTCGCCAGCAGATTGGCGGGTTTTCGCTCAGGGCTGAAAAGGTAGTCCACGCGACCATCCGCGAAAAGTATTACCGGGGCTGCCTGGTCCACCTGCACAATATCGTGGTTCACCAGCCAGGTATCCGGTGATAATGATAAGCGGTCACTGGTGTGTGGATATATTTCTAATTGGGCGAGCAGATCACTCACCCGCAAACGGTGAGTAATCATCGGAGAACTTTCACCATTTATGACCAGGGTCAGCGATTTGCGAGTCCCGGTCCAGATCAGAGCCAGACCTAAAACAATCAAAAATACTCCGGCTGCCCGAAGATAATTCGCTTTCATAGATTTACAATTCTAACAGATTTCTATTTTCAATCTCTGGAACGTGAGTTAACGATAGAATGAACCTCTCGGGAATTGTTCAGCAGTTTCGTAACAATCCCGAAGGATCGGCAAGTTTATTATCATGGTTGGAAGGATGTAGGAATATTCTAATAAATTTGTCTGGATTGATGGGCGAATATTTGTTATGATTTAGTAGTAAATCCTGTAACAAAATTTGCCAAATTACGTTTGTAAGGATAGAGAATGCCGCAAGGGCAAGACGAAAAGGTCATACCGCTGATAGATCGCGCCAGCCAAGGTGATGCAAGCGCCTTTGGTGCGCTCTATGACCTTTATTTCGATGGAATTTACCGATTCTTCAATTCGCACCTGGGCAATAGCCAGGATGCCGAGGATTTGACGGAAGAGGTTTTCCTGCGGATCTGGCAATCCTTGCCCACCTACCAGCATCAAGGCATTCCATTTGCTGCATTTCTGTATCGGGTTGCGCGGAATATTCTCACAGACCACTATCGCCGCTCGAACGGGGCAAATTCGGAAATTGCAGTAGACGAGGAGATCATTGACCACATTTCAAGTCAATCCTCAGGAAGTTCATTTGATGATCTGGAACATCTTGCGATTCGGCAGGTGCTTGGCGAATTGCGTGAAGAATACCGGAATGTCCTGATCCTGCGATTTTACTCTGGCCTGACGCCGGATGAAATTGCTCAGACAATTGGAAAGACACCAGGCGCAACTCGCGTCCTGCAATTTAGAGCCTTGGAAGCATTACGCAAGCTTCTAGACAAGGGAATCGTAAAATGAAATCTAACCAGGATGTATTTGCCAGCATTATGGATAACTGCCTGGATTTAGTTCTATCTGGCGAAACAACCTTAGATGAAGTTCTAAAGCGATATCCTGAACACGCTGATAGGCTGCGTTCATTTTTGGAAACAGCCTTATGGATTGAGCATCACAAGCAGGTGTTTAATGCGCCAGCGGGTTTAAAAGCCTCACAGAAAATTCTTTTACAGCAATCGTTTCATTCGCACCCACAGAAAGCTTATTCTGGTTTTTTGGGGGATAGATTACTGATTAAATTACAGTCACTCTTTAGCCGCCGGACATTACAACTTGCAGGCAGCCTGGCGCTTGTTATTATTCTATTGTTTTCATCTTCGGCTGGTCTCGTTTTGGCTGCCAGAAACTCGATCCCGGGAGATTTTCTCTATCAACCCAAAATCTCGATAGAAAAAGCAGCTTTATTCTTCTCTTTAGACGATACTCATGATGCTGAGTTGCTCATCGAATTTACCGACCGCCGACTTTTCGAAGTCGAGTCGGTGATCCAACAAAATCGACTGAGCTATTTACCAGGCACGCTTCAGCGCTATGGCCAGCAAGTCGATCAAACATTGAACGAAATGCAAGCCGATCACGCCATCCCTCAGGCTGAGAAAGCCAGGCTGGCACAGAAACTGGCGCAAAGCTTAGAGAACCACTCGGTTCTCATCGATGCATTGTCAGGCACTCTCCCTGAGTATTATCAAACCGATCTTGCGGAGGCCTTATCGGTCACCCAGGAAAGCATTTTTAAAGCCACAGAAATTCTCAGCCAACCAGAATCTGAGGGAGCTTCGTCAGACCAGGCTCCTTTGGCGAGCCAGACAGTGACGAATGCCCCAGGATCAAAAGTAACCACCACTGAAGGACCGCTGACCACAATCCCACCCAGCCTGACCCCAACTAAAAGTTCCACACCGTTACCGCTGATATTACCAGTTGCTTCTTCTACCCCCACACCGACTCCAACGCCTAGTGCAACATTATCCCCCGCGGATAAATCTGGATTAAAGAATATCCTGCCTACTCGAAAGCCGACCAAAACACCCAGAATAAGGCCAACCAGGAATCCCCATTTCACCCCGCCGGCAGACGATTGATTCATGATTAACCATTATGATTAAAGACATGCCCGGGCAGGCAACCCGGCGGCACCCGGATAGACCTCCTTACCGCTGCTTCCTCTCGGACCTGACGGGGTTCGGGGGTTTCCGCCGCGCCGGACCCACCCGGACACGCCCCGTAGGATACCCCAAAGGCGGATGATTGTCAATGACCGTATTCTCACACCGGAGTGTGAATGAAACCGGGCTGCCAATCGGCAGCCCGGTGATCTTTCAGTCGACTATTTCGCGGGAGAACGACGCTGGACCAACCAGGCGATCAACAAAATCACGATCAAAAGGGCGATGAACGCAAGCACGCCGCCCCAGCCCCGTAACCAGGGTATGGTGGATATGCCCGGCTGGACCGCAGTTGGTTCGAGCATCTGAGCAGCAGGCAAGGCCAGAATAAACGCCACCAGATCATTTTGATCCTGCTC
>JAJZSS010000343.1 GCA_021849525.1 Chloroflexota bacterium | reverse complement strand
TGTGGCCACACCCATTAATAAAGCCCCCACCCCTAAGACCAGAAAACGCGGCAGCCTGCCAATCGCTGGAATTTTTATCGCCGAAATTTCAATCCCCCCACCAATCAGACCGATCAGAAAGAATACCGCACCGACAATAAATAATATTCCTTCGTTCGTCTCGGGCATCCTGGACCTCCACCTGGAGACTGACATGATCTATTTCAAGATCGATGGGGCTGTAATGCGAAATCTGCAAACAATTGAAAAGCGACTCTATTTGTACCTGAAACCCACTGTTCACAACCAGATCCACGTTCAATTATACGATATTCTGGATATATTTGATCCTATTTTTTACTTTCTGAGCAGCTAAATTTCATGCGGCGCGCGGCGAATCATCTGGGAAGATCTGGCAAATCCAAAACGCCGCCAGGTCGCCATCTGGAGCCTGGACAACCAGATCCAGCTCTGGAATGTAATCCGGGGCGCGCATGATCGCCTGGCGATATTCCACTGTCATCTAATCTCAGGCTTCTAATATTGATTGGCGAAACTGTGGCGTATAATTATTTTTGGACAATTTTTGTCCTTTTTTCCGCAAAGAAATGCTGTATGCACAAGTTGGTTTGCAAGCACAGTATCCACAGAGACTTACGATCAGCGAGTTAATGGAGATGCTCATGAAAAATTTTCTTACCTCTGCCAGTATCCTGGCCGCATTGATATTTATTACGCTAGTCGCCGCCCTTCTTTTCCTGGCGCCGGATATTGATCCCCTGCGCTCTGGAATCAGCTTCTACGCCTTAACCAGGTATCGTATCATCATCGGTCTGGCGCTCAGCCTTGTGGGCGTGTCTGGTCTTCTACTGGCGATCGCTTTGTGGCCTGCCACGGTTTCACCAACCGCCAGGATTGGGCTGGTTCTCCTGATTGTCTGGGGGATCACATCGATCTTAGCCGGCGCTTTTCCCCTGGATGCTCCCGGATCGGCCCCGACCCTTTCAGGTTCCATTCACAACCTGGCGGGGCTCAACTTCCTGCTGGTCGCACCTGCCCTGCTGCTAATCGACCTGTCGCGCCCGTCGGGTGTTGATCCCATCCGCTCGCGGCCGAGAACGCTCTGGCTGGCATGGCTTGTATTCGTTTTCGCAGTCCTGCTGTTTATTTTCAATGGCCCGCTCGTTTCCGCCGGCATTGGCGGACTGATCCAGAGGCTGTACTGGCTCGTTCTGGCATTCTGGCTGCTTTTCAAAGCCCAGCAAATACTTGGAGCGGAGAGGATACTATCTCCTGCTGGATGATCTGGCAGGATGACAGAGGAGGCATATGAGAAAACTGGTTGTGGGTTCTTTTGTGAGCCTGGATGGCGTCATGCAGGCCCCTGGCGGCCCCAACGAGGACCGCGACGGCGGTTTCCAGCACGGCGGCTGGTTGGTCCCTTATTTCGACGAGATGTTCGCCGGGATCATGACCGAATGGACGAAGCGCGCCGGTGCCTTTCTTCTCGGCCGGAAAACGTACCAGATATTCGCAGATTCATGGCCCAGGTCGTCCGATCCTGAGGAACCGCTCAATCTCCGCCCAAAGTTCGTCGCATCCCGGACGCTCGAAAAGCTCACCTGGAACAACTCCTTTCTGCTCAATGGCGACGTTGCCAAGGAAGTTGCGAAGCTCAAAGCCCAGGCAGGTGGTGAGATTCAGGTCCACGGCGACCTGATCGATACCCTGCGGATCTGGCAGTTTCCTGTTGTTCTCGGCTCTGGAAAGCGACTGTTCGGGGAAGGTGCAATTCCACTCAGCTTTCGGCTCGTAGATACGCAGCAGAACACGACGGGTGCAGTTCTGCATGTTTACGAACGCGCTGGCAACCTCAAGTACGGCGAAGTAGAGGTGGGTCAGGAGACCGTGGTCTTTGATGCTCAGTCATCGCCCCATTCCGGTGGCGGAGAATTAGATGAGTAATAAAAGATTCATCTACCTCCCCTGAGAATCGATTTCAGCAGTCGGTCCGCTGCGCCGCCTGCCGCTGAGCAGGAGCGGTGGGCGCTTGGCACGGAGCTGTTTTAATTCGGGGTCTGAAGACCGGCATGATGATCTGTCCGACCTTGCCGCCTACAAAAAGGCAGGCGTCACCTGGTGGCTGGAGGGGATCAGTCCCTGGCGTTTTGGCTGGCAGGGAAATGGGGTTTGGCCGCTGGCAGCCGTGCACGACCGGATTCTCATGGGCTCGCCAACCGCGGAAGTTTAGCAGATGCCTGGTGGAGACACAGGGAAATTAAAAACATGACAGCCCAACGCATTGGCAAATATGCCTGTCTGGAAGTTGAAGCCAGATATTTATTGACCAGAGTTCCGGATGGCTTGCTCAACCAACCCAAATGCTGGCACATCACCGATCGCTATTTCCCCGATACGCTCCTCCGCCTGCGGCACATGAAGTCACTTTCAGGGGATGAAGAAATTTATAAACTTACCCAGAAGTATCGCTCCGAAGAACAAAGCGCATATGAAACCACCATCACCAATGTATACCTTTCCCAGGCTGAATATACGCTCTTTGCAGCATTAGAAGCCAGGATTCTCCAGAAAACGCGTTACCCGTATACCCTGCAAAATCACTCGTTGAGTATAGATGTGTTCGAAGACCGCCATCAAGGCCTGATCCTGGCAGAAATGGAATTGGAGCACAAAGCAGAGGCCGGCAAATTGGATTTACTTTCGCTTGGTCTTAAAGATGTAACGGCCGATCCATTTTTTACAGGCGGCAGCCTGGCGATGATGACGGACGAAGCGTTCAGGCTGGGCTTGTCGCAGCGCTTGTGGGAGTATGGGAATTTGCGCTGACCCAACCCCTCGCTGTCTATGCAGGCAGCTGTCGGTGGATAAGCTCGCTAGGGTTATCACCGCTGAAGACCAGGGGCTTAAAATTAAAGCCCCCTCGATGTGGGATAGTTATTCCGCAACATCTGGGGGATCGACGATCGATACATCCAATATATAGGTAGTGGCGAGAGTGGGGGTTGAACCCACGACCAAGGGCTTATGAGTCCCCTGCTCTACCACTGAGCTACCTCGCCGTGTCGAGCGGCACGACAAAACGCACCGGAATAATCTACCGGAGGTTTTGTCATGGATACCGACACCCGCAAAAGCACGCAATTTGCACAAGAAACCTATATCCCGATTTGGATTGATGCGTTTCTGGTAGACCGCCGCGCCGCCAATATGGCCGCCGGGACCCTGAATTTTTACAAACACAAGCTATCCAATTTTCAAAAGTTTTGCGATTCGCAAGCGCTCACCCAGCTTGACCAGCTCACCCCTCAGAACATCCGCGAATACCTGATTGGCCTGGAAGCCACTGGACACACCTCCGGCGGTATCCATGCGTTTTATCGCACCTTGCGGACCTTCCTGAAGTGGTACGAAAACGAGGCAGAGCCGGAAGCCTGGCGCAATCCAGTAGATAAAGTCAAGCCGCCGAAAGTGGAGCAAGAGATATTAGAACCCGCGGACCTGGAGAATGTCCAGGCCATGTTAGCTACATGCC
>JAJZSS010000342.1 GCA_021849525.1 Chloroflexota bacterium | reverse complement strand
GTCGGGAACGCCCTGGAGCTGAAAGAAGCGATTGCTACCTTGCACGGCAAAGGACCCGAGGATTTCTGGCAGCACTGCCTCGAAATATCCGCCCAAATGCTGGTGATCGGCTCTCAAGCCAGGGATCTTCCAGCAGCTCGCAAACTTACCCAGGAGAGCATCGATTCAGGCCGGGCATGGCAATTTTTCCGTAATCTGATTCAGGCGCAGGGTGGCGATCTGGCTTATATCGACAATCCCGAACGCCTGCCGCAAGCCAGTGTTGTAGACACGGTCACCTCACCCCACACAGGTTTTCTCAGCCAGATCAACGCCCGCTTGATTGGTGAAGCCTCGGTTGCACTGGGCGCCGGGCGCGCCCGGAAAGGCGATCCAATCGATTATGCGGTAGGGATAGAAGTGCTCCATAAAGTTGGGGATTATATCGATCGCGGCATGCCGATTATGAAAATTCACGCCAATCGTAAAGAAGCTCTCCAGTCGGCGCGTGAAATGACCTTGAAAGCCTGCGCCTGGAGTAAAGCGCCGGTGAAATCACTACCTTTATTTTATGATCTGATCGAAGAAGAATAAATCACAGGTTCAGGCATATTATTTCGAATTAGTTTGGATCACGGCCAACAACTTGCGGGGAGCATGACGATAGGTATCGATGGGAATTTTCCCTTGCGTTAGTTCTTCGAGGATCTCTGTCAACTGCCGGTTGACCGGTGCAGCAATGCCTGAAGCACCCCCATGCCGGGCGACTGCACCATTTAGATAACGCACCTCGCTTTCTCCTCTTCCCTGGTGCAAATCGATATGGAAGGACGGCATCTTCCCACCCCGCCCGCCACCAATCGCTTTCTGTAAAAGCGGGCGGAGTAGTGGAGCAGGCAGCCATTGGATGCCCCAGACCAACATTTTTACAGGTGTACCGGGTAAATCGACCGGGGAAAATCCCAGGCCACCCATCACATGCAAAGCTTCTTTGATTTGCTGGATTTCCAAGCGGACCAAACCGGGGTGAGCGTAGATCTCAGCCGGTGTCATGTCCAGGATCGCTGAAGTCGCATTCGCCAGCAAGTTGGTCAGCATCTTGGACCATTTCAGGCTGCCCCCATTGGCGTACATCTGGGCATTCAGTCCAGCTTCGTTCAGAGCACCCACCAGGCTGGTCGATAGTGGATATCCACCGGTCACCCCAACCCCGCGCAGCCTTTCCAGGACAATCTCCCCTGGCCCCAACCGGCCAATGGCGCTGGTTACCGTGCCAGCGATCACCTGCTCCTTGCCAACCACCCGCGCCAGAACTTCTTCATTGTCCACCCCATTTTGCAGGCTCAGCAAGGGCGGGAGTATATCCAGATAAGGTCGCAAAGCTTCTGCAAAATCCGCTGTATCAAAGGATTTGACAGCGACAAGTGCAGCATCAAAACCAATGGGATTATTAGCGAACGCTTCAGCCAGCGACTCAACGATCTGTGGTGAGGCTACCCTGTACTCAATCCCACCAAGGACCAGTTTCAAGCCTTTTTCACGCAGCAAGCCGGCTACGCCAGGACGCTCCAGGAACACAACCGGATGACCAGCCAGCGCCAGGCTGCCGCCGATGTATGTTCCTATGGCGCCAGCGCCAAAACACAATATCCGCAAGGGATGCGAGGTTTGGGTGAGTCTGACCGGTTGAGGTTGTGCAGCAGCCATAATTACTTTAACGTCCCCACTCCCGGGCGCCATTCAAGAATTCAGCGCCAGTCTGAGGCTTTTTCCCAGCTGGCTGAAGGACATCCAGGATCAAAAGTCCCTCCGCAGCTTTAACCGCAGGCAAATTGCCTGAGCGTAATTTTGCCCCCGGCTCGAGCTGTGTATCCCAATTTATCCTGGCGTCCGGGATCGCGTGGGCACGCAGTACCTTGACCGGCTGACCATTCCATTCCAGAAAGGTTCCCGGCCAGGGATCGTAGGCGCGCACCTGGCGCGCCAGCTCGGCAGCCGGTTTCTGGAAATCGAGAGCGCCATCCTCTTTCTTCAACATCGGGGCGTAGGTGGCAGACTGCTCATCCTGTACCCGGAGGGAAATTCGACCCTCCAGATAAGCGGGTAAAGTCTCCACCAATAACCGGGCGCCAAGCTCCGCCAGACGTGCGCTCAGGCTGGAAGCCGTATCGTCGGGTTGGATGGGGATCGCCTTCTGGCTGAGCATTCCACCGGTATCGATCCCAGGATCCATGCGCATGATCGTCACACCTGATTCGGCGTCGCCGTGCAAGATTGCCGCCTGGATAGGAGCTGCCCCACGCCAGCGTGGTAGCAGAGAAGCATGCACATTGATACAACCATCGCGCGGCAGGTCGAGCACCTGGGGTCTCAAGATCTGACCAAACGCTGCCACAACGATTAATTCTGGCGCCCAGGCTGCCAGCTGAGCAAACGCGTCAGGCTGGCTGAGGCGGCGCGGCTGAATGATCGGCAGCCGGTATTGTTCAGCCAGTACTTTCACGGGTGGTGGGGTGAGAATTTTTCCTCGCCCGGCCGGCCGGTCGGGCTGGGTGACAACCCCGACCACCGGGTATGACTCAACCAGAGCCTGCAAAACCGGCAGGGCGAACTCCGGCGAGCCCATAAATACAGTTCTAGGTTGCATGGCGCGCAATTTCTCCTCTCCACACTCAGATCAGCGAATTCTCAGCGCAGGATCTCCAAACAATAAGAAGGTGAGCAAAACATCTTTCGCCCCGGGAGATTCAAGGGGGATACTCCGGCGAGCCTGGAGCAGGACATCCCCGATCACCACCGGCTCCGGCGAGCTCAGTTCAGCAGCCAGCGCCTGGCTTAAAAAGCTTTGATCGCCAGGCAAAGTCAGGCTGGTTGGCGCCAGTACAGCCACCGCACCCCCCGGTTCCTGGAAGAGCATGGCTTCGGCCAATGACTGGATTTCAGGATGGGTGAACAGGCCGGTCAGGCAGGTCATATTTACCAGAATCATGCTGGCATCTGGACGATCTAATTGAGCCACTTCGCCAGAAGTAATTAAGCGATCTCTGCCCCACATATCGATACTGCCATGCCCAAAATATGCCACCAACCAGTGACCCTGGTGAATAGAATCCAGTACTTGTTGAGAGGCGCTGCTTGCACCGCCAGCAGGATTTAAGAGCCGGGTGGGCATTGACACCGGGAACTGGTCCAGAAAGCGGCTGGCATCGACGCCAAAATTAGGATCCTGCCCATCGGCAATCGCCAAGACCGACTGTTCTTTTTGTTCATCCATTCGCTCTGCATAGGCCAGAGTCTTTTTCACGAACCTCTCCACGTGCTCAACCGTGGCTGCCGGAACGCGACCCACTGCCAGATCGGGCAGCTCATCCTTATCCAGCATGGCAAAGGGTAGGTCACTGGCGGTTTGTCCACCGAAAATCGTGTCTACAAAGAAGGCTGGCAGCTGGTTCGCTTGCTCAGGTCCAAGATATCCACGTAGATCGTAGCTGCTATCGCCGACCAGCAGCAGGTAACCAGGGGGCGATGTCCATTGCCGGGCGATAAACTGGACAAACCGCTGGATT
>JAJZSS010000341.1 GCA_021849525.1 Chloroflexota bacterium | reverse complement strand
CACTACGGAGAAAACCTCTCCTGTTTCAATTTTGGCATCGATGGCCTGACCACGGCAGGCGCCGGTGTGATCGCCCGGCTTCTGGTGGATGAATACCAACCCCGGATATTCATATACGGCACTGACCCGCGCGATTATGCTTCTCCGATTGATGCAGGAGAAAACACCGGGATTATACACAATCCCTGGGTCCAGTACCGGCTTGGTGAATGGAACTGGTCAGGCTGGCTTTTTGATCATTCGAGCCTGCTGCAATATCAAAAACCAATCAAGCAGGGGTTGCAACTCAAATTTTGGGAGTTAACTCGCTTTGCAGAGCAAGAAGATCTCGTCAAATGGGGACATACCGAAGTCTCTACGGTAAGGGTTAATGTTGCCAAACCGCCCAGCGAAAATACAGACACCCATTATGTAACAGTATATTTTTCTTACCTCGCAAATTACCAGATATTCCCGGAGAATATCCAGGGCCTGGAAGAGGTCATCGCCCAACAAAAAAATGGGGTCCAGGTCCTGGTGGTAGAAATGCCCGTGGCGCCTGGATATGCGGATTTCTTCCCCAATGGGTCCAAAGATTATGAAATGTGGGTCGAAACAATCAGCACAGCGGTGCATAAAAGTGATGTGCTTTTTTTGCAGCCTCAAACCGAAATTGACATACCGATTACCGGCTGGAATGATTACAACCACCTCAA
This sequence comes from Chloroflexota bacterium, assembly GCA_021849525.1. Lineage (GTDB taxonomy): Bacteria > Chloroflexota > Anaerolineae > Anaerolineales > UBA4823 > JAJZSS01. The sequence goes on along the minus strand of JAJZSS010000341.1, from coordinate 2,850 downwards.
CCGGGAAGGGATCGAGATCTTCAGTGCATGGTTAGGAACGAAAGTAGGCGAGTTGACCGCCAAGGCTAATCATTAATGGGGATCCTCTCGCTTCGTTTTTTCCTTTTCAGCGGCGCGGTGCTGCTGGTGTACTATGTTCTACCCAGCCAGAAGCAGAACTATTGGCTGCTGCTGGCCTCCTATTTCTTTTACCTCACCTGGGCCTGGGAGTTCGCCCTGACCCTGGCGATCCTGACCCTGATCACCTACTTTACGGCGCTGCGAATGGGACGTGAGGATGGGCAGCGAACTGGAACCCTGTGGCTGGGAATCGGTTTCAACCTGGTTGCACTGTTATTTTTCCGATTAAATGAGTTCTTCCTGCCGGAATTTTTGGAGTGGATTTCCGGGGCTGGGGCGAAATTTAATCTCACCAGCCTGAATTGGATCATTCCGGTCGGTTTGTCTTTTTACATTCTGCAGAATATTTCTTACCTGGTCGATGTTTCGCGCAAACAAATCTTACCATCCACCAACCTGGTTGATTTTGGCTTATATCTTGCCTATTTTCCCAAGCTCGTGGCAGGTCCAATTGAACGCGCCCGTACATTCTTACCCAAACTGGCAAGGCCAAGGATCGTCTATGACGAGCAGCTGGCGCGCAGCCTGGTCCTGATTATCGTAGGCCTGTTGCGTAAGGTGGTCATCGCTGACTCTTTACTTGCCGGGACGCCAGGCCGGATCCTGGAACAGCCAATCCATTACAGTGCGATCGAATTATGGGGCTGGCTGGTGATTTACGCCTTTGCTTTGTACAATGATTTTGCAGGCTACACCAGTATCGTCCGCGGGGTGAGCGGGCTGTTTGGGATCGAGCTCTCACCTAATTTCAATCTGCCCTACTTTTCACACAATTTTTCCGAATTCTGGGGTCGCTGGCATATGACCCTTTCGCAATGGCTGCGGGATTATCTCTTTTCGCCGCTGACTCGCAGTTTGATGCGCCGCACTCCTAACCGGCAAAACCTGCTGGTTGTGTGGCTCCCGCCGCTGGTAACCATGTTGATCAGCGGGCTGTGGCATGGCATTGGCTGGAATATGGTCCTCTGGGGAGCAGTCTATGGCGTCTACCTTAGTGCCCAGCGGCTGTTGAGCCTGCGGCAGGCGAGCCTGTCCCAGGCTCGCCTGCCAGGCGCACGGCCTTTCTGGCGGCAGGGATTGAGCATGCTGCTGACCTTTGGACTGGTCACTCTCGCCTGGGTGCCATTTCGCCTGGAGCTGCCTGCCGCGCTGCAATACTGGCAAGGTTTGTTTCGCTGGGAATATATGGGGATGGCTTATCCCCGCGAGCTTAAAGTCGGGCTCGTTTTTCTGGTCCCGATCATCCTGCTGGACTGGTTGCAGTGGCGCTACCAGGATGAGGTGTTCATTTTTCGCTGGCCCCGGCTCATCCAGGCGGTTGTCCTGGCCAGCGTGCTGTTTTTGATCTTCCTTGGCTCAGCCCTGGATGGGGCGCCGCCATTCGTCTATCAGGGGTTCTAGACTGCCCTGGTTCAAGGGAAAAGGCTAACCAATAGTGTCGCTTGAAGAGCGTGACCCACAACAGATCATCCTGGTCATCCTGACCTTCAACCAAAAAGACAAGACGCTGCGCTGCCTGGAAAACATTTTCGCCACCCAGGCACCCGCTCCGCAAATCGTATTGTGGGACAATGGCTCTCAGGACGGGACGGATGTAGCGATCAAGTCGCGCTACCCACAGGTGCACTACCACCACCATCCGCTGAATCTTGGAGTGGCGTCCGGGCGCAATGCGGCTGCCAGGCTGGCGATTGTAACTTTCCAGCCAGGCTATCTTTTGTTCCTGGACAATGACATGGAGATCGAGCCAGGCTTTATCCCAGCGTTAGCTGAACCGTTCGCTGGAAATCCTCGGCTGGGGCAAACCCAGGCTAAGTTACGCTTACAAAACGACCGCTCGCGCCTGAATGACGGGGGCGGCTGCGAGATCAATTTTATATTGGGCAGCACCAACCCGGTTGGGTTTGGAGAAGTCGACCGCGGCCAGTATGATCACCCCCGGGAATGCATCGCCTGTGGCGGGGCCATGCTGGTCCGCGCGAATGTATTTGAGCAATTGGGCGGCTTCGACGAAATTTTTTCACCGTTCGGGCCCGAAGACCTGGATTTTTCGCTGCGCCTGCAGAATGCCGGCTATACCACGCTTTATGCGCCGGAGGCGGTCGCCTATCACGAGGTCAGCCACTCGTTCAGCGATGGCTATACGGAAAATTACGCCAGACATAAGTCAAAGCACTGGCTGATATTCTTACGCCGGCATGCCTCACCACTCCAGAAAATTGGCTTTTATACGATCGGAGCTCCCTATCTCCTGGCGAGAATGATCCTGCGCGAGGGCAGAAAAGGTAACCTGCGGGCGTTAAGGGGAGCGGTGAAAGGATTCCTGGAGAACAAGCGAGACCAGCCTTCCAAGTATTGAACCTGTCAAATGACGGATTTTTTTGATTATTCTGAACGATAGCCGGGATTGCCCATGACAATCAGTCGCCTCAAAACCGCCTTTTCGCAACTTCTGGAACACAAAACCACCCCACTCTGGCCGCTGGCTGGGATCACCCTGCTCGCCGCCGGTTTGCGCTTCTACAAACTGGGTGAGTGGAGTTTCTGGATTGACGAGATCTACACGATCAACCGCGCCCAGATCCATTTCAGCGACCTGGCCACGATGCTCCGCACCCTGCCTGCAACCCTCTGGTTACCGGTTTCAGTGATCTTCACGGAAGGGTTTTTAAAGGTATTTGGGGTTAATGAATGGAGCGCGAGACTGGCTTCAACCTTGATCGGGATAAT
>JAJZSS010000340.1 GCA_021849525.1 Chloroflexota bacterium | reverse complement strand
TTCCGATCTCCTTATTCCGCAGCTCCCGGCCCACAATAACACCATTTTCGATCGATACAACCTGGTAATAAGCAGCCCGGCCAAAATGCTGGCTGATCCGCTTTCCATCATCGGTAATTACGGCTACTTTCATTTGACTCTCCTTGTTTTGCTTTGTATGGAATGTTGAATAGTTCCCTAATCAGGTTAGAGAAATTGCTTATTCCCCTAGAAAATGACGGGCGGTCGGTTGATCGCGCGCATCCGTAGGGTATAACACCATGATCGTCCTGGATGGGCCGGGGCTCATATTCTGCCAGCAGTGCGGCAAATGCGCCTCGAAAAGCAGGCTGTCACCTGGCTCGAGCAGGTAATTGAAATGGTCGATCGTATACACGATCCGTCCTTCCAGGCAGTAGACAAATTCATATCCGGTATGGACAATTTCGCTGCTCCCACTGCTGGCATTGGGATCCAGGGTGACAACAAAGGGCTCGACCGGCGTCATCGAAGCCCCTGCCCCCAGATCCTCCAGCATCCCAAAATCAATTGCCGCCCGCGGCCGGAAATCTCGCCGGACATAAGCGACGGATCTGGGAGCGGGAGGAGTTTCGAAAAATGTCGTGATAGGAATTTGAAGCGCAGCAGCCAGCTGCTGCAAGGTACTTACACTCGGTGAAGAATGTCCATTTTCAATCATGGACAGGGTATTGATCGCCAATCCACTCTGCTCGGCCAGCTCGCGGATCGTAATCTCCCGCTCTTCTCTCAGCCGGCGGAGATTCTCGCCGACATTGACTGTTTCCGGGACTGGAATATCGGGCTGGCCTTCTTCGGCATACTTCCAGCACAGTTTATTCCGCTGTCCCGCCAGGCGCCCCACTATGGGACCTTTTTTAGGCATCTGCATACTCCCATATTAATGATACACCAACCATTATTATAGTTGTTTAATGTCATTTGTCAAGCATATATGACTATTTAATTGGGTTATTATGAGTTTTAGTTTGGAGGCGCTTCCCCGGATTCCACAGCCGGACCGGGCGGCAGCCTGCCTGTGCCGAGCAGCCGCTGCAGGCTCCGGACGTGCAGCCGGGTACAGCCGCCAGATAGCCCAGCCGCTCCAGCTCGCCCAGCATGCTTTCCACCATCTCCGGGCTGGTATCCAGCACCTGCGCCAGCTCGGCCACTGCGATCAGATTGTTCCGGGTGATCAATTCCAGCAGGCGCTCCAGCATGCTTACATCCCCCAGCCGCTCAACCGGCCGGCCTGGTAGATCAAGATCCCGACTGTCAGCGAAATTAATAAAAGCAGCCCCACGCTGAGCAGCGTCCAGCGCCAGGATTTAGTCTCTTCCACCATCGTCCCCACCGTTGCCACACACGGCACAAATAACACCTGGACGGCCAGGAAAGCAAACGCAGCCGCCGGGGTGATAATTCCACTCAAGACACTGGCCAGGCTGGCGCCTCCCTGCCCGGCGCCGTACAGCACCGCCAGGGTCGGGATGGTGTTCTCTTTGCGCACAAAACTGGTCAGCAAGGCCACCATCATCTGCCAGTCCAACCCCATTAAATTTCCCAGCGGGGCCAGACCGCGCCCCAGCGCTGCCAGATAGCTGTCTTCGATCTGCCCGCCGGGGAAATGCGATAAACCCCACATCAGCACCGAAACCACCAGGATAATTGTCCCGGCACCCTGCAGAAAATCAATCGTGCGCTGCCAGACACCTTTGCTGATCTCGGTCAGGTTCGGAAGCTGGTAAAGCGGCAGCTCCATAATAAAGGCATGGTGTTCGCCGCCCAGGGCCAGCTCGTGCAGCCCCTTGCCCAGCAGCATCATCACCCCCAATGGCAGCGCGATTAAGACCAGCGTCACCCACCAGGCGTTTGGACCGAAAAAGATGGGCACCAGCAGCGCCAGCACGCTCAAACGCGCTGTGCAGGGCGCCAATGGGGCGATCAGGATGGTTAGCAAGCGCGCTTTGGGTGATTCAATGACCCGCGTGCCCATTACCGCCGGGACATTGCAGCCGAAGCCCAGAAACAACGCCAGGAAGCTCTTGCCGTGCAAACCCATCGGGTGCATATAGCGATCCATCACATAGGCTGCGCGGGCCATGTATCCCAAATCCTCGAGCAAGCCCAGGCCAATGAAAAAGATGACCAGGATAGGCAGCAGCGTAAGCACCGTACCCACCCCTGCAATGATTCCCTGCGCCAGCAAGCCCACCAGCCAGGCGGGTGCCTCGGCCAGCACGCTGCTCACCCAGCGCGCCCCGGCCTGCACAATATTCGTCTCCAGCCAGGCCTGGATGGGAGTCCCCACCGCATAGGTCAGCCAGAAAAGCATCCCCAACGCCGCCAGCAATATCAGCAAGCCCCAGAATGGATGGGTGGCAACGCGATCGATGCGGTCGGTCACCGTCACCCGGCCTGGTTTGGGCCGCGCCACCGCCGCCCGCACCATCCTTCCGATCCACTCATACCTCCCACTGGCCACGGCCAGAAAGGCATCTTCATGCATCATCAATAGGTTATGAACTGCTTGCCAGCCGGAACCTTTTCCCCCATTGTGGGTGCTGCCATTCATTGCCGCCTGCATCATCCCGGTAATTTCTTCATCCCCCTCCAGCAGCTTGGCAGCGACCCAATCCACTGGATAAGGCTCGGGCACATGCCCGGCAATCAAAGCCTGGATTTCTTCCAGCACAACCTTATGATCAGCGCGAATTTCGGGTCGTTTAGGCTGGTATTCATGCGGATTATTGGCTACACGCACACAGGCGTCCAGCAGCTCACGCACTCCCTGCCCTTTGCTCGCCACCATCGCGATCACCGGGATGCCCAGGGCTGCTTCCAGGACGTGTGCTTCGACCTTCATCCCCTGCTGCTCGGCCACATCCAGCCGGTTCAGGCCCAGCACCAGCGGTGATGGCAGGCTCAGCAGCTCCGCCAGCAGGTACAGGTTGCGCTCCAAAGAGGCCGCATCCACTACCGCTGCCACCACATCCGGCTGGCCCTGGATGATGTAATCCCTGGCAATTTGCTCTTCAATTGAATTGGCGGTCAGGCAGTAAGTGCCCGGGAGATCGACAATCTGGATCTCATGCCCGGCGTAATTCAGCGACCCAATCCGCTGCTCGCAGGTCTTTCCCGGCCAGTTGCTGACATACTGGTTCAGCCCGGTCAAAACATTGAATACCGTCGATTTTCCCACATTGGGCTGCCCGGTCAGGGCGATGGTCAGGCTGGTGACGGGAGCCTTCACGCAATTTCCACCAGGATTTTTTCGGCTTCGCCCCGCCCCAAAGCCAGGCGCGTATCCCGCAGTGCCACGATCAATGGGCCGCGGGTGTAGTTCTGGATCATGGTTACTTCAACCCCCGGGGTGAATCCCATGCTGGCAACCTGGTTGGAAAACTGGTGCCCACCGCTCAGCTGGCGCACGACTGCACTCGTCCCGATCGGGAGGTCGCATAATGGGTATAAGGTCTGGTTTTGGGTGTTTATTTTGGAAACCTCTAAATTTTCTTTTTGCCGCGATTTACCATATCCAAAATCTCA
>JAJZSS010000339.1 GCA_021849525.1 Chloroflexota bacterium | reverse complement strand
GGCTGCGCAAACCAGCCAATCCGGTGTTAGCTGCCCTGGTAGGAGTATTCTTTTTTCTTTACGTTGGCGCCGAAGCAAGTTTTGGCGGTTGGATCCATACCTACACCACCCGGATGAGCCTGGGCAATGCCGAAAACGCCGCCTATCTCACCTCTGCTTTTTGGGGCGCATTGACCATTGGCAGACTCCTGGCGATCCCCATCGCGGCTCGCTTGCGTCCGCGCTGGATCCTCCTACTCGATCTCACCGGCAGTCTGTTAAGCATGGCAGTACTTCTGCTATTTCCCAGATCACTCAATGCTGTCTGGATCGGTACGTTGGGTTTGGGTTTGTGTATGGCCTCGGTCTTTCCCACCACTCTCACCTTTGCAGAGCGACGCATGGAGATCACCGGGCAAGCCTCCAGCTGGTTTTTCGTCGGGGCGGGTGCCGGAGGAATGGTGTTGCCCTGGCTGATTGGGCAGCTATTTGAAGGGCAGGGGCCTCAGGTGACGATGGTTATGATCTTCATTAATTTAGTTCTAGCTGGATTTATCTTCGCTGGGATGATGGTTAACACGCGCAAGCCAATTACCGCACAAGACTCTAATTTACACGCTTAGGGTTGGCTCAAACGCCAGTCGAGCGCAGAAAATCGTTGAGCGACTTTATTGTTTTGGACCGCGATGTGGATGGCTTTGCGGCTGCCAACCAGCACACATATTGATTTGGCGCGGGTGATCGCAGTATAAACCAGGTTGCGTTGCAGCATTAAATAGTGCTGGGTGACCAGCGGCAGGATCACCGCGGGGAATTCCGATCCCTGGGATTTATGCACTGAGATCGCATACGCAAGTATAAGCTGGTCCGCTTCGGACCAGTCATAGCCAACCAGGCGACCTTCATAATCGATACTCAGGGTTTGATCGACCATATCGATCGCCCGGATGAAGCCAATATCCCCGTTATATACATCTTTATCATAATTATTTTGGGTTTGCATCACTTTATCGCCTGGGCGAAGGGTCTGCCCGTAGAGCTTTTTCTCAGGCTTTAACACTCCGGCTGGATTCAGCGCTGTTTGGAGACGCTCATTGAGCGTTGTCACCCCCGCGGCGCCGCGGTACATGGGCGACAGGACCTGGATTTCATCCTCCCAACGCAGACCAAATTTATTGGGGATCCGCTCGCAAACCAGATCCTGGATCCAATTCCCCACTTCCTCCGGAGTCTCTGCCGGGAAGAGAAAAAAATCGCGGCTTTCTTTAATTATTAATGGAAATTGCCCCTGGTTTATCCGGTGGGCATTGGTGATGATTTCCGAGCCGGCTGCCTGACGAAAGATGACACTTAATCGAGTAACCGGAGCGACACCACTGGCAATGATATCCCGCAGCACGTCGCCTGCGCCAACTGAAGGCAGCTGGTCCACATCGCCCACCAGTAGCAGGTGAGTGCCTGGCTCGAGGGCTTTTAGAAGGTGGTTGGCGAGGAGTAAATCCAGCATGGAGGCCTCATCCACAACCAGGAAGTCTACAGGTAAGGGGTTGCCTGCATGATGTTTAAATCCCTCCCCTGGTGAATATCCGAGCAAACGATGGATGGTGCTGGCTGGACGCCCGGTAGCTTGAGCGAGGCGCTTGGCAGCCCGGCCTGTTGGGGAGGCAAGGGCACAGGTTTTATGACCCATCTCCAATGCATCGATTAAAGCCCGCACGGCCGTTGTCTTACCCGTGCCTGGCCCGCCTGTCAGGATGCTCACAGGCGAACGCAAGGCGCGCTGAACAGCTTCTTTTTGTTCGGGTGAAAGGTTGGTATCCAGGAATAGAAAGGCGGAGGGCAGGTCGCTCATGCGGGTGGGCCATTGTTTTGCCAGGGCGCGTAGCCGTTCGGCGGCGCCAAGCTCGCCATGGTAAAAAGGCATCAGATAAATTGCCGGCAGGCGATAGTCTTGTTGGCTCTCACTAATTCCAAATTGATTTTTTTCCGAGATATCCTGTTCACCCGGAACCAGTTCGCGCTGGATCCGCTCCTGGCTTGCCAGGCGATCTAAGGCTGGTAGAATTTTATTTGTCTCTAATTCCAAGAGTTCAGCTGCGCGTTCTACCAACTGACCCTGAGGGGCATAAACATGCCCGTCGTTGGACATTTCCCTTAAGGCATATTCAATCCCCGCTTCGATGCGCCCGGGGTGATCTGCAGGCAGTCCCAATGCCTGAGCCAGCCTGTCAGCGGTTTTGAAGCCTACCCCAAAAATATCCTGGCTTAAACGGTAAGGATCGTTTTGCACAACGGATAGGGATTGGTCGCCATATTGTTTATAAATCTTGATTGCCAGATTGGTACTGACCCCATGACTGTGCAGGAAAAGCATGATTTGCTTGACCTGTTGCTGTTCCTGCCAGGCAGCAGCGATCAGCCGGGCGCGCTTCTGACCGATATCTGGCACCTCTAACAGACGCTCTGGATAAGCTTCGATCATATCCAGAGTTTGGGCGCCAAACTGAGCAACGATTCGTTCTGCCAGTCGGGCCCCAATCCCTTTAATCAACCCGGATCCCAGATAACGGCGAATGCCCGCTACCGTAGCGGGCATCGTTTGCTGGCAAACCTCGACTTGAAATTGGGGACCATGCTTGGGGTGATTCGACCATTGCCCCTGTAAAACTACATATTCCCCAGGTTGCAACTCAGGCAAATTGCCGGTGATTGTCACCAGGCCCTGGCGGTCAGCTCCCACAGGGCGGCCGTGTTCTGGCCGCAGGCGTAGAACGCTATAACCATTTTCTGAGTTATAGTAGGTTATACGCTCTACCGAGCCATTCAGGGTTTCCATGGTTCTCCGGCCTGGGCAGACGGAGTTCAGGTTTCCCAGGCACGCAAGCGACCATCAGGGCATGGGATTGTCGTTTGCCCAGGTTGTCCCTAAAGTGATGCGAACATCGACCGGGCTGGCCGGGTCATTGACGTGATAAACACGAATAGCATCGATCTTCATCAGCTCAACCAGAAATTTGACTGTGTACGGCTTACCTGTGTAGAAAGTTACTTCGGTGTAGGTTAATACTTGCTGGGCATTTCCAGCTTCAACGATGTTCAGGCCCTGGGTTTTAAGATATTCGGCGGTTTCAGCCGCCACACCCGCTTCATAGGTGCCGTTTAGCACTGCCACACGCGCATTTTCTGCTTTCAACAAATCAGCAATTGGCATACTCACGGCCAGGGGACTGGTTGGTCCGTTTTCCGTAAAGATCTCATCGCGCAGCAGGCGGATCTTTTCGGTGACCGGTTTAAGAACTTCGTCGCCCTCCAGCGTTTTATACAGGCTGACTTGTTCGGGGGGGCTGATCACACCTTTGGTAATTTTATCCTCGGGAACTTGCATCGCCATCCACGCCAGCTTGATTACTTCATCAAGATTGAGATTGGTATGGATTCCCGCAGAAAGCTCCTGGTATAGCACACCCGACTTCGCCACCAGGCTCGGAAGCATATTCAGGCTGAGGATCCGATCGCGAATACCCAGGATCACCTGCTGCTGGCGTTGGGCGCGATCAAAATCAGATCG
>JAJZSS010000338.1 GCA_021849525.1 Chloroflexota bacterium | reverse complement strand
AAACTGCCCGCTGAGCAGGTCCACCTCGGTCTGGGTCAGGGGCGCTTGCGGCCCGGCAATCACAATCGTGGAGGCGTCTTCGGGGACGGTGTTGGTGGCCAGCAGGCTGAGCGTATTGACAGTGTAATTCTTGCTCACCAGCAGGCGCTTGACCTGGCTGAAGGCACGCTCGCCGGTATCATCGGGCGAGTACTCGCCGTGCCCGGTGAGGAAGTAGATCACGCTGGCTTGCGGGTTCATCAGCCGCACCAGCCCGGAGGTCAGCTCCTGCTCCGAGACATTGGTCACCTGGAGGGATTGTTCACCCATTTTGAGCACCACTGTTCCATCCCGGGCGATGCCCGCCGTCTGGGCGGCGATGGGATCGGCGTCCGGGTCGACGAAGCTGTAGCTGAACTTGTCTTTGGCGTAATAAGCGTACTGGTCCAGCAGGCCGCTGGCGGTCGTCGAATCCAGGCCCTGGGTGAAAAATGCCGTGGCCTTCACTTCAGCGGGCAGTTTTTCCAGGGTGGCGATGGTTTCCTCGGCCAGGGTGTAGGTTTTGTCCTCGGTCAGATCCCAGCGCTTGGGGTTCTGGCCGGCCAGCAGGTTGGCGACCACCAGCAGGCCAATGAACGCCAGGCTGAGCACCAGGGCATTCGAGCCGTAGCGCGCCTGCCGCCCGGTAAGGGCTTGCCGGGTCCGGCCGGGGTCCAGGAGCACGAATGCCGCCAGGCCCACCACGATCAGCCCGAGCAGGATTTGCACGGTGAGATTGAATTCCCGCAGCGTGTAGTAAACCCCGGCAGCGCCGGCCGCGGCGACACCCGCCAGGACCAGCCCCAGGGGAGCAAATTTGCGTCTGTTATCCATCAGCGCCACCTCCGCACTTCCAGCACCATGCTGGCCCCGAACAGCGCCAGCGCCGAGAGCGAGACGGCGAATACAACCTGGCTCAGGTCGATCACACCGCTCAAAAAGCCGCTGAAGAAATGGTCGCTGACATCTATATAGGAAAAGAAGCGCCCCACCGGGCTGGTTGGACCCAGCACCTGGGAGATCGGGTTGATCACCCACCACAGGAAGATCAGGGCCCCCATCGTGCTGGCAAAGGCGGCAATCTGGTTGCTGAACAGGGACGAGACGAACACGCCCACCGCCGTGAATACCGCCGCCAGCAAAAACAGGCCCAGATAACCCGAGAGCAGGATCCCCTGGTCGATCCCCGGGTCCACCAGGTTGTTCAGGATGATGGGGAAGATCAGGGTGAAGGCCAGGATGGTGAGCACCAGCAGGAACGCGCCCAGCCACTTGCCCAGCACCAGCTCCCAATCTCGCACCGGGGCGGTGAGCAGGAGCTCGATTGTCCCCAGGCGCTGCTCCTCGGCCAGCAGGCGGGTGGTGATTGCCGGGACCGCCAGGACCAGCATGGTGGCAAGCGGCGCCAGCACGATCTGCACCGTGGGGGCGTACTGCTGCTGTACGAAAGCAAAGCTTAAATTTAAGTAAAAGAAGATTCCGATCACCAGGTAGATCACGAACATGATCATGTATGCCACAGGGCTAGCGAAGTATTGATCATATTCCCGCTTGGCTATTATCCATATATTACGCATGGTTGGCCCACCTCCATGCGGCTTCGCTCGCGAAGTATTGATCATATTCCCGCTTGGCTATAATCCAGATGTTACGCATGGTTTGTCCACCTCCATGCACCTTCGCTTTCAAAGTATTGATCGTATTCTCGTTTGGCTATAATCCAGATATTCCGCATCGATCGCGCTCCTATCAGGCTACATCGGCGTTTTCATCAAAGACGCCGCTCTCGTCCATTTCCGGCGGGGCCGGCTCTTCCCGCGTCAGCTGCAGGAAGATCTCTTCCAGGCTCAGGCTCAGCGGGCGCAGCTCTTGCAGTTCAAAGCCGCCGTTCACCAACCGCCGCGCCACTTCCGGGCGCACCTCCACCCCGGGCTGCGTCTCGAACTCCAGCCCACCGTTGGCGCTTTTGCTCACCCGGCTTACCCCGGGGGTCGCGGCGATCAGCGCCTCGGCGCCATCCGGGTCTCCACCCAGCTGCACGATCACCCGCTGGGCGCCCATCAGCCGCGCCTGCAGCCGCTCGGGCGAGTCCTCCACCACAATCTTGCCCTTGTTGATGATCAGCACCCGGTTGCACACCTGCTGCGCCTCGGAGAGGATGTGGGTGGAAAGCAGCACTGTCCGCTCCCGCCCCAGCTCGCGGATCAGGTTGCGCACTTCGATGATCTGCGCCGGGTCGAGGCCGATGGTCGGCTCGTCCAGGATCAGCACTTCAGGGGAGTGCAGCAGCGCCTGGGCAATCCCCAGCCGCTGGCGCATACCTTTGGACAGGTTGGCGATATAGCCGTCGGCGCGCTCTTCCAGGTGCACCATTTCCAGCACTTCGTCCACCCGGTCCTCGGCTTTGGGGACGCGCCGTAAATCGGCCATAAATTTCAGGTAATCGAACACGCTCATTTCCGGGTACAGCGGCACGGTCTCCGGCAGGTAGCCGGTGCGCCGGCGCACTTCCAGCGATTGCTCGATCACATCGTAGCCTGCCACCCGCGCCGTGCCGGAAGTGGGAGGCATGTAGCCGGTGAGGATGCGCATGGTGGTCGTCTTCCCGGCGCCATTTGGCCCCAGAAAGCCCACGATCTCGCCTTTGGCGGCTTCGAATGTCAGGTTATCCAGGGCGCGGCGCATGCCGTAATCCTTGGTCAATCCTTCCGCTTGGATCATTCCGCTCTCCTGATTAAAGAGGTTCGTTTGGGACCCTTCACCCAGCCTCAGACAACAAAAAGCACAGCAGCCGTTTCCGGCGGCAGTGCGGGGTGAGGGAGGGTGTCATCCGTCGTACAGGTACGTGTAAGTTTATATAAAAAAAAAGGGACAAAGTCAAGGGGTTGTGAAGATTTTAATGGAAAGTTAATATGATTCACAATGGTACAATATCCATTCGGAGTTCACCAACAGCCATGCCGCGCCTATCCCTGCCCCGCCTCGCCAGCCGCCCCGAATGGGAGCGCACCCTGTATATTATGGTCGCCGCCCAGGCGCTCAGCGCCATGGCTTTCTCCAATATCTTCCCTTTCCTGCCTCTGTATATCCGCGAGCTTGGCACCAGCACGGGCCTGAGCATCGAGCTGCTGGCCGGGCTGGTCTATTCCGGGCAGGCGTTCGCCATGATGATCTTCTCGCCTATCTGGGGCACGATCGCCGACCGCTATGGGCGCAAGCTGATGCTCGAACGCGCCCTGTTCGGCGGGGCTGTGCTGCTCTTCCTGATGGGTTATGTCCAGTCCGCCGAGCAGCTGGTCCTGCTGCGGGTACTGCAGGGCGCCATCACCGGCACCATCTCCGCCTCCAATGCGCTGATCGCTGCCATCGCCCCGCGGGAGCGCCTGGGCTACGCCATGGGCTTGCTCCAGGTGGGCATGTGGGCTGGCTTTGGCCTGGGTCCGCTCACCGGCGGCCTGCTGGCAGATGCCTTTGGCTACCGGGCTGCCTTCCTGGTCACAGGCGTCATGCTCGGGCTGGCAGGCTTGCTGGTG
>JAJZSS010000337.1 GCA_021849525.1 Chloroflexota bacterium | reverse complement strand
ATCAGGACTTATTTCGAATACCTGGTCTCAGGCGCAGATATACCGGGCAAACCTGATCCGGCTGTGTTTCTAACCGCTGCTCAAAACCTGGGATTGGCGCCTGCCCGATGCCTCGTTATCGAGGATTCAGTCGCAGGTATCGAAGCGGCGCGCCGGGCAGGAATGCGCTGCATCGCTGTGGCAACAACGTACCCGGCAGAAATGCTGGGCGGAGCAAACCTGGTTGTCTCCGACCTGTCGCAGTTAAGCGAACCTGACTTATTAAAATTGTTTACGCTGTCTATCCAATAATTCCCCCCTCTGTCAGCCGGCGCATATCGCTGAGGGCAGCCTCGATTTCAGCAGAAGCTATCAGACGATTTTCTATCCGATGCTTGAGATTGCCTGCCGATGCCTGCTCCATGGCTACCTGCCGTACCGTTATATCCCGAGCCAGCGCCTCTTTTACCAAGCGCGCTCCAGCCGCATAGCCGATTAAAGGATTAAGGGCTGTTACGACAATAGCATTCTGCTCCAGCCATCCTTCAGCCTTGGCTGGGTTGGCTTGTAGCCCATGCACAAGCCTGGTCGTAAAAGCATTGATCGCTCCTATGACCACCTGCATCATCTCAAAGAGATTATGGGCGATGATCGGCATCATCACGTTCAGCTCAAGCTGCCCGGCTTGAGCTGCCAGAGAAATGGTATGGTCACATCCCTGGACATGGAACATGGCCATGTTCAGCATCTCAGCCAGGACCGGATTCACCTTACCGGGCATGATGCTTGAGCCCGGTTGTACTGCTGGCAGGCGAATTTCGTCCAGGCCGGTGGCTGGGCCGGACGCCAGTAACCGGAAATCATTTGCGATCCGGGTTAGCGTGATCGCCAGCGTCCGAATAGCCGCCGAGAAATCAGCCGCGTCGGCCATGGATTGCATACTTTCAAACAAATTATCGGATGTTAATAGCGCCAACCCGGTCAGCTCGGATAGATGTTGAACCATGCGGGAGTGAAATTCAGGGTGAGCATTTAATCCGCTCCCAGTCGCAGTCCCACCAATTCCCAGGCGGCGCAACCCCTGTGCGGAGCGCTCAATCCGCTCGGCATCCCGCTCCACAGCCCGGGCATAAGCGCCAAATTCCTGGCCCAGACGCACAGGCACTGCATCCTGTAAGTGGGTGCGGCCCGATTTCACAATCGAGTCAAATTCTTTCGACTTCTTAGCCAGAGCTTCCGCCAGGTCGCGAACCGCCGTGAGCATCTCATCCAACCGCCACAAAGCACCCAATCGTATGGCGGTGGGAATCGTATCATTGGTGGATTGCGCCATGTTTACATGGTCGTTCGGATTCACCAGGTACTGCCCAACCTGCCCGCCCATGAGCTGGGTGGCGCGATTCGCAATGACCTCGTTGACATTCATATTATGGCTGGTGCCGGCCCCAGCCTGGAACGGGTCGACTACAAACTGGTCATCCCAACGCCCACCCATCACCTCCTTAGCAGCCTGGACAATCGCATGGGCGCGCTCGGCATCCAGCAGCCCCAGATCGCGGTTGACTTCGGCTGCTGCCCGTTTGATCGCTGCCATAGACCAGATAAACGCCCTCCAGGGACGCAAACCTGAGATCGGGAAATTCTCCACAGCTCGCTGCGTCTGGACGCCGTACAATGCATCCTGTGGCACCTGCAGCTCACCCAACGAATCACGCTCAATCCGAAATTGATTTACCATCACCAACTCTCCCTGAGTCACGGTCCAGTTTTTGATTAAAGAAAACAAAGCCCATTTTACCGTCAATGGCTTGCCGCAATGCAGGTTTTGTTCTAAAATGAACCAGCCGTATGTTGATCCATTCTGCCTCGCAATTGCTCACCCTGTCCGGAGGCCCTCAGCGCGGAAATGCACTGGGGGACCTCGGAATCATACCCAATGGCGCCGTCTTGATCAAGGACGAAAAGATAATCGCTGTTGGATCAACTCCCGCTCTCTTAGCAGCCTATCCCAATGAACCTTCTCTGGATGCAGGTGGCAAGTTAGTTATGCCTGGTTTTGTCGATCCGCATACCCATGCCATCTGGGCTGGCGACCGGTCGGGTGAGTTTGAGATGCGTTTGCAGGGCAAGACATACATGGAAATATTAAATGCGGGAGGCGGGATCATTTCCAGTGTGAAAGCCACCCGCCACGCTTCTCTCAATAAATTACTCACTGAAACCCGGACCCGGTTATGGAGCATGTTCTCCTGTGGCACAACCACAGCTGAGGTTAAGACCGGGTACGGGCTAAGCACAGCCTCCGAATTGCGCATGCTGCAAGCATTGCTGGCCCTGGACGCCGAAGGGCCGCTTGAATTGGCTATCACTTTCCTGGGGGCGCATGCGATAGCACCTGAATTTCAGGGTAATTCCGATGGCTATACCGAGCTAATCTGTAATACCATGTTGCCCGTGCTCAAGGATTGGTGGCCACACCACGCTCCTTACCATCCCATGCCTTTCGTCGATATCTTCTGTGAAACCGGTGTCTTCAGCCTTGAACAATCGCGTCACGTCCTGGAAACAGCCCGTATTTTAGGGTTTCCTCTTAAGATCCATGCCGATGAATTTGACAATCTGGGTGGAGCTCAGCTGGCAGCTGAATTAGGTGCTGTGTCCGCCGACCACCTTGTAAAAACATCGCCGCAAGATATCCTCTCCCTGGCAGCCAGCGAGACAGTAGCCGTGGCACTACCCTGCACACCATTTGGTCTGGCAGAAAAAGAATACACACCGGCGCAAGCTATTTTAGAGGCCAATGGACTCCTGGCGCTGGCGACTGACTTAAACCCCGGCACCGCCTGGTGTGAAAACATGCAATTTGCGATCGCCCTGGCCTGTCGCTACATGAAGCTCACCCCGGCTCAGGCAATTGCAGCTGCAACAATCAATTCTGCTGCGGCGATTTCCAGAGCCGACCAGATCGGCTCATTGGAACCCGGCAAGCAAGCCGACTTGATCATCGTAAATGTACCTGATTACCGCCACCTGGGGTACCGGTTCGGCTCAAATCTGGTGCAAACCGTGATCAAAAAGGGGCGTGTATACCCTGTTTGAGATCATTCCAATTCACGTTCATTAATCCTTACTGAAGGTTATAGATTTTATGCCAACCCTGGAACAAGCGCGCGCCTGGTATCCTGCGAACGACCCTGTGCATGGGTTTGAACATATCTTACGTGTCGTCCAGCTTGCCCAACATCTGGCTGAAATTGAAGGGGCTGACCTTGAGATCGTCCAGGCAGCCGCTCTCTTGCATGATGCCCAGGAAAAGCCGGCCCACCGCGCTGACCACCATCTCGCTTCCGCTGAGCTCGCTCGCCGGATTCTCCAGGCTGAAGGTTGGCCGGACGCGCGCACCGCAGCCGTTCTGCACTGCATCCGGTCTCATCGTTTTCGGGACGATCAGGAACCACCCCAGACACTGGAAGCCAAAATCCTTTTTGACGCCGATAAACTGGACGCGATCGGCGCCGTTGGAGTGGCCCGGGCAATTGCTTATTCTGTTCAAGCCGGGATGCCCTTCTATGCAC
>JAJZSS010000336.1 GCA_021849525.1 Chloroflexota bacterium | reverse complement strand
CTGGCAGTCGTCAGCTAATACCGGGGAATTAATCCTGGAGACAAATCCGATTGAACTGGACCCGTACCTTGGGGGTGTGGATGAAGCTTTCGCCAAATTTCTACGATCTACTCAATTGGAAACCTGGGTGATCAATGGCAGGCTTCCCGCCCGTCTGTCCGAGTTGCTGGAAACCGGTCAGACCCTGGGCACGCACATCCGCCCTCCTGCTCTTCTTTCTGGAGATACAGTCTGACCGCTGCTGGCAGATTTAGCAATTGTTCTTCATCCAGCCGTATGGCTACCGTTCTCCCTGGAGAGGTGGCCTGATCGCTGCCAGCAGCCGGCGCACCCGTTCAGCATCCAATCGTCCGTTCCGGTGATTGTCCCAGCAGGCCGCCGTTCGCAGCCCCACCACGTCGGCTCCCAGCTGCTGTACCACCGCCAGGTCCTTCTCGGCCAGCGCCCCGGCGACTGCGAACAGCAGTCCTTCTGCGTGGGCCTCTTCCGCCAGCGACCGCAGTTCTTCGGGGCTCAAAAAATCAAACAGCGTCCTGCCATCTTTGATTGCCGTGTCCACCAGGCAGCCTCCCGCCCCGGCTGCGGCCGCGATCCCCGGCAGCGCTTTCGGGTTCAGGGTGCCCGCCCGTTGGAAATCGGCATATGCCCCGGCGATGACCACCGCCAGGGTCCCCCGGGTCGCTTTCTCCACCGCTCCCAGCAGCGCCACTGCTTCATCCCTGGTCTGTGGCCCGTGTAAGCCTACTTTTACATAATCCGCGCCACAGGCGGCTGCCCCCAGGGCTGCCAGCGCCGCCGTCCCGGGCAGGTTGGGCATATCCCCGATCGCCGCGCTGACCTTCACTCGCCCGCTTGCCAGCGCTTTGATCTCCCGTATCACGTCCGGGATTTGGGCGCCCAGCGAGCCTTCCGCTGGATTTTTTACATCCAGGATTTCTGCCCCGCCCTCCAGCGCTTCCTGGGCTTCTGCCGCGCTCACCACGCTGATCATCAATTGCATGCGTTTCTCCTTGCCTGTCTCCAGCCAGAGTCATTGTAGCATGCGCTAAATGAAACTTCAAGCGCTTCACCGCAGCGCTTAAGTCTTGGTTGCAGCCGCGTTTTGCGGGTGCAGGTCTTCAACACACCTTGTAGGTTCGCCCATGATAAAATTAAAACCGACCTCCAATGAACCTGATTGAAAGCGACTACATTGAAACTGTAGAGGGCCTGTTCTTCGCCGTGAAAGGCATCGCCCAGCCTCCCGACCGGATTATGGCGTACCTGCGTTACGCACCAGATTCTCACGGTGAGCGGCGCAGAATGGACCGTCCTTATCGCCGCCTGTACCACTTTGCCGATCAGGAAGCTTTTCTGCGCGCCAGCTGCCCCCAATATCTGGCTTACGATCCGGTCACCGGCCTGGAGCTGCAAAGCGTCCCCCATGCAGCCATTGCCCACACCTACACCTCCCGCCAGCGCTTGCAGGAGTTTCGCCAGCAGCCCCACCTCGATCCGGTTGAAGAAGACGCCCTGGCTTTTGCGGCGCGCCTCCAGCAAATATCCGGCATTCCCTGGAGCAGTCTCGGGGTTTCCGGTTCCGTCCTCATCGGTCTGCACACCCCTGCCTCTGACCTGGACATGACCGTCCACGGTGAGCAGGACTGCTGGACGCTCCAGCGCGCCTTATCCGCCGTCCTGGATCAGGATTCCGGAGAGCTCCGCCGCCTGGACGAGGCCGGAATGCACGCCCTGCACGAAGAGCGCTCCGGCGACACCCACATGTCCTTTGCCGATTTTATCTACAGCGAACGCCAGAAAGTCATTCAGGGGCGTTTTCGCGAGCGGACGTACTTCATCCGTTTTCTGAAAGAGCCTGCTGAATTTGGCGAGCAGTACGGTGACCGTCAGTACACCTCGCTCGGGCGCGCCGAGATCGAAGCCGTGATTTCTGACCATCATAATGCTATTTTTACTCCCTGCAGCTATGGCGTCCATGCCGTCCGTTCGGTATATGGGGAAACCATCCCCGAGATCACAGAGCTCGTCTCATTCCGCGGCCGTTTTTGTGAGCAGGCTCGCACCGGTGATCCTGTCCGGGCTGCAGGGACGGTTGAGCGCGTCGCCCACCAGTCCGGGCGCGTCTGGCACCGCCTGATCCTGGGCGGTGAATTCGCGGATACAATGTACGTGCGGATGTGAGCATGAAAGAGAAACGTATCGCCTGGGCCATCACCGGCGCTGGTCATACCCTCAGCGACTGCGCCGACCGCCTGCTGCCCTATCCGAACCTGGACATCTTCCTCTCTCGTGCCGCCGAGGAGGTGGTCCGGATGTACGGTCTGGCGCAGCGCGTGCAGGCTCCCCACCTGCGCGTCTACAAGGAGACCCGCGCCAGTTCCCCCCTGGTGGTCCGCCTGTTCTCAGGGGCATACCATGTTCTGGTCATCGCCCCCGCCACTTCGAACTCGGTCGCCAAGTTCGTCTGCGGTATCTCTGATTCCCTGGTGACCAACCTGTTCGCCCAGGCTGGCAAGTCCCAGGTCCCGGTGATCGTCTTTCCCACCGACCTGGCACCGGAAATGGATACCGTCGGCCCGCATGGCGATGCGGTCAAAGTCTATCCCCGGCCAGTGGATCTCGAAAACACTGCCCGCCTGCGCACCATGCCGGGCGTCACCGTGGTAGAGAGCGTGGAGGAAATCGCCCGATGCCTCGCTACTTATTTGTCACTGGAAAACTTGCCGCCCAGTCCTTAAGCGACCTGCTCACCCGCCTGGCGCCCGATTTCGACTACGAGCTGGCGGTCATGCCCATCTCGGTGGCTGCCTTGATGGACACGAATTTCATCGCCAAAAAATTGCCCGATGCGCGCGGCTGCGATCAGGTGATGATTCCCGGCCTGTGCAGCGGGGATCTGCAGCCCCTGGTCGACAGGCTGGGCGTCGAAGTGATCCGCGGCCCGAAAAGCCTCAAAGATCTTCCCGCTTACTTTGGTGGTCAGGGCTCGTTGCCTGGCTATGGCGCCTACCACACCCGCATCCTGGCGGAGATCGTCGATGCCTATAAGTTGAGCCTGGAACAAATCATGGCCCGTGCCGAATATTACCGTTCTTCCGGCGCCGATATTATCGACCTGGGTTGCCCGGTGCATGGCAGTTTCCCGGCCGTCGAGACCGTCGTCGCGGCCCTCAAACAGGCCGGCTTTTCTGTCAGCCTCGATACTTTCAACCAGGACGACGCTCTCAAAGCCGACCAGGCTGGTCTGGACTATTTGCTCAGTGTCAATTCCACCAACCTCGAGCTTGCTCGCCGCCTGTCCTGCAAGGTGGTCGTCATCCCCGATTTCGAGCAGGGCCTGGACTCACTCGAGCTCAGTATCTCCCAGCTGGAAAGCTGGGGCATCCCCCACATTGTCGATCCCATCCTCAATCCGATCAGTTTTGGCTTCACCGAGTCGCTCTGCCAGTATGCCGAGGTCCGCCGCCGTCATCCCCAGTCCGAGATGATGATGGGTCTCGGCAACCTCACCGAGCTCACCGAGGCCGATTCCACCGGCGTTCAGGCTGTCATGGCCGGGATTCAG